>CAMVGV010000119.1 GCA_947167135.1 uncultured Lachnospiraceae bacterium | reverse complement strand
CGGATATCCGGGCGGGGTTCTCAGAATGACAGGAATTGAAAGATTCTTCGGGCTGTGCCCTCAGAATGACAAAGGGCTTTTTCTGCATTAACGCGGCAGATTCAGCTCAGATCGATAGCGAGCGACTGCCGCCTACCCACGGATATCCGGGCGGCAGCTGCAGGGCAGATCGATAGCGAACGACTGCAGTTTTGCGCCGAAATGCGGCGGCGCGACGCGAAAGCGCGTATTTTTCGCGGGAGCGCCGTCCGGATATTTCGGTGCAAAACAAAGGTAGAGAGCGCGATCTGACATGCAGCTGACGGTCGGATATCCGGGCGGGGTTCTCAGAATGACAGGAATTGAAAGATTCTTCGGGCTGCGCCCTCAGAATGACAAAAGGCTTTAACTGCTTTAACGCGGCAGATTCAGCTCAGATCGATAGCGAACGACTGCAGCCTACCCACGGATATCCGGGCGGGGTTCTCAGAATGACAGAAATTGAAAGATTCTTCGGGCTACGCCCTCAGAATGACAAGAAAGAATGACAGAGAAGTACAAAAAATGAACTTCGGAGCGGTGATAGCGGCTGCGGGAATGTCGAAGAGAATGAAGGACTTCAAGCAGCTGATGAAAATAGAAGATATGACCTTCACGGAACGGGTAATTGCAAATTACCGTGATTCCGGCATCCGGGAAATCGTGGTGGTCACAGGATACCGGGGGGACGAACTGGAGAAAAGCCTGAAGGACAGCGGTGCGGTGTTCATAAGAAATGAGGAATATGAAAACACCCATATGTTTGACTCGGCTCTGTTGGGGCTCTCATACCTAAGGGAGCGCTGCGATGCAGTATTCTTTTCTCCGGTTGATGTACCCTCCTTCACAGAGGACACAATAAGAGCACTGGCAGACAGTGCGGAAAAAGCGGATGTCATCGTACCATGGTGCCAGGGAAGACCCGGCCACCCGCTGCTACTAAGCAGGAAAGCCGTAGAATATATGCTAAGCTATGACGGCCGGGGCGGCTTAAGGGGCGCATATGAAAAAATCAGAGCCACGGGATACGGAAGCGTCCTTGATCTGCCTGTAGAGGACGATGGCTCCATAATGGATGCAGACACAAAGGAGGACTACGAAAACCTCCTTAAATACAGTAAGATAAGGCAGAGTGACCCCCTGGCAAGCGGCGGTGACTGGTTAAAGAAAAGCAACAGAAACGGAGATTTCGGCAATGAATAAAGTGCAGTTTGAGGGAGTAAAAAAGGCGGTTGATAAGTACTGCGATGAGAAAAAACTATATGTACTGCCATTAATGGATATGCACGGAAGCGCAGTACTGATAAAGCCATGAGGCGGGTATACCTTGTCCGTCACGGAGAGAGGGAAAGTGACGGAGGCGGAAAAAGATATGTCGGGGTCACGGACGTACCCTTAAGCCCTGTAGGAAAAAAGGAAGCAGAAAAGCTGTCCCGCTACTTTTCCGGGCTGTACCGAAAGGGGGATTCTCCCCTTATATTTTCAAGCCCTCTTATACGATCCGTAGAAACAGCCCGTCTTACCGGAAATGCACTGGCAGTGGTACCTGTACTCTGGGAGGGATTCAGGGAGATCGACTTAGGCGACTTTGAGGGAAGGTTGATAAGTGAGATAAAGACAGAGCTTCCGGAGGAGTACAGGAAACGGGGAGAACACCCCGGAAGCTACAGACCGCCCGGGGGAGAGAGCTTTGAAGATGCGGGAAAGCGCTTCTTAAATGCCCTTACGGAAATCCTTGATGAATCGGAGGACGACAGGGATATCCTTATCTTTACCCATTCGGGGGTGATAAGAGCCGCTCTCATACTCCTGACCTCATCCGACACCGATACTGTCTTTAATATCAGTATTCCCAACGCCTCCGTAAGCTGCCTTGTATATGAAGAGGGAGGCTTTGACAGCATAAGGTTTAAGGGAGTCCGTCCGCTCATCCTACTTGATGAAGAGGAGATAATGCGGCTATATAAAAAGTATGAGGTGCCCGATAACGTGATACGCCATATGAGAGCCGTGGCAAAAGCGGCAGATGAGATATACGGGAGTATCGGCCGGGATTATAGATCCGGAAATGAGCTCCTCATAAAGGCAGCTCTCCTCCACGACCTCTTAAGACGTGAAAAAAACCATGCCGAAGCCGGTGCAGAAGCCCTGGCAAAGGAAGGCTATCCGGAGATAGCGGAGATCGTAAGACTCCACCACTCCGAAAAGATTATTCCCCGCCCCCTTGGAACCCCTCTTACCGCAGAAGAGCTCCTCTTCTACGCCGATAAGGTCGTACTGGAGGAAAGAAGAGTCTCCGTGGAAGAAAGGTTCCGTGAGAGCAGGAAAAAATGCCTAAGTGCTGAAGCGCTGAAAAAGCACAGCACTCTCTATGAAAAAACACTGCTTATAGAGCAGAGGATAGAGGCCGTCAAAGACCCGCAAGCTTGATATAGCTATCATACCGTTCCTTTGCATCCGCCTCGGCCTTGTCACCGCTCCTTCGGAAAAGGATTTCCGGAATCCATGCACGGAGCAGGCTCTCCCCAGGCCCAGCGTATAATGATCTCCCGTCAGGGCAATCTC
>CAMVGV010000118.1 GCA_947167135.1 uncultured Lachnospiraceae bacterium | reverse complement strand
AATCCCTATCCGCTGGTAATACGGTGCCTTAGGGAAAGCGGTATAATGGCTTTCTTTATGCGCTCCTCCGCAGCGAATATCCCGGTGAACATGGAGTTATGCAGAAAGCTCGGACTGGATGAGGATATGTATTCTGTCTCCATTCCTTTAGGTTCCACCATCAATATGGACGGTGCGGCCGTAGTTATCACTATAATGACTATGACTGCTGCAAATACCATAGGCCTCAAGGTGGATATCCCTTCTGCCATCATATTATCTCTGGTAGCTACATTGGCGGCCTGCGGAACCTCAGGTATAGCAGGAGGGTCGCTCTTATTGATCCCCATGGCCTGCTCTTTATTCGGTATTCCCCAGGACACAGCGATGCAGATGGTCGGAGTGGGATATATCATCAATGTAATTCAGGATTCCTTTGAGACCGCCCTCAATTCCTCCGGAGATGTGCTGTTTACGGCTACAGCGGAATATGCTCACTGGAGAAGAATAGGAAAAAGCCTTCCCACCTTCCTCGGAGGAACGACAGAGGTTGAGATGAAGTAAGTTTTAGAAAAGGTCATGGAGCATTATGAACGTTTTTGATATTATCGGTCCCGTAATGATAGGTCCATCCAGTTCACATACTGCAGGTGCGGTAAGGCTTGGCCGGGTGGTAAATAAACTGATGGACGGAGCACTGCCGAAAAAAGCGGAGATCACGCTTTCAGGATCCTTTGCACAGACGTATAAGGGCCATGGAACAGACAGGGCGCTTTTAGCCGGCATCATGGGATATCACAGCTATTCTCCCGAAATAAGGGATGCTCTTGAGATCGCACGTAAGAAGGGCATCGAGTTTAGCTTTATAAAAGAAAACATCAAGGGTGCACATCCCAATACGGCACTCATACGTTATTTCCTTCATGACGGATCAGAGGGAGCAATGCAGGGAGCCAGTATAGGCGGAGGCAATATCCGGGTCAGCAGGATAAACGGAATGAATGTGGATTTCAGCGGAGATAATAATACGCTGCTGGTAATGCACGAGGATACGCCGGGCGTGATCGCAGGTGTGACCAATATCATGCATTGGGAATATGCGGATCTTAATATCTCAAACTTCCATCTGTCCAGGGAATCAAAGGGAGGGAAGGCAATTATGACCATAGAGATAGACAGTCTGCCTCCGGAAACACTCATTGATAGCATAAGGAGACTGGATCATGTTACAAATGCCCTGCTGATAAGGAGAATATAGGAATGTTAAATTATGAATCCATCAGTGAATTGATAGAAGCAGCGGAAAAGACAGGAAAAAAGATCAGTGAGATTGTTTTGGAAGAACAGGCTGCGAGCCTGGAAAAAAGTCCGCTTGAAGTTTATGAAAAGATGGAGTTGGACTTTCAAATAATGTGTGATTCCGTGAAGGAAGGACAGAAAAAGGAACAGAGGTCAATGTCCGGCCTCACCGGAGGAGAGGGATTTCTCATGAATGAGTATGCGCTTAAGGGGAAGAGTCTCTGCGGTGAATTCCTGTCAAAAGCCATGTCCAGAGCCCTTGCTGTGGCAGGCTGCAATGCCTCCATGGGGAAAATAGTGGCGGCTCCCACTGCAGGAAGCTGTGGGATACTGCCGGGCTGTCTCGTATCTCTTTACGAGGACAGAGGTTTTGACGTTGAAAGCATAGTGATGTCCATGTTTACGGCAGGTGCTTTTGGCTTAGTGATCGCAGAAAGAGCCAGTATAGCCGGAGCTCAGGGCGGCTGCCAGACTGAGTGCGGAAGTGCAGCGGGTATGGCTGCCGCCGCTCTTACGGAAGTGATGGGAGGAACTCCGTCAATGTGCGGTGATGCCTGTGCAATGGCTATTGCAAGCCAGCTGGGGCTTGTATGTGATCCGGTGGCCGGCCTTGTGGAGATCCCCTGTATCAAGAGAAATGTTTCCGGGCTTATGATAGCATTTTCTTGTGCGGATATGGCTCTTGCAGGTATAGAGGCAAAGATACCTGCAGACGAATGCCTGGATGCAATGCGTGAGGTTGGAGATTCAATGCCTGCCTCACTTAAGGAAACCGCCGGAGGAGGACTGGCTATGACCCCAACAGGCATAAGGCTCAGAAAGCAGGTTTACGGAGACTGACAGGAATTCCTTATGAGTGGAAAGAGCTGTAAGATTCGTGATTATCGAGTCCAAAGATGACCCCGGATATGGTACAATGCCATTATGTATGGAACCGTCCCCAAGGCGTTAAGTTTAAGATCCTTGTCATCCTGAGCGGCAGCGACGCATATCCCACATCGGAGATGTGGGATGCCGCCCCGGCGAGGGGTTGCGAAGCAACAGAAAGGATCTTTCCAACCGGTTATAGAAGATTCTTCGCTTCGCTCAGAATGACACTGTGTAGTCTCAGAATGACACTGTGCAGTCTCAGAATGACACTAACTTATCGACATTGGAACCGTCCCCATTGACATAAAGGAGGAAAAAATGAAGTGTCAGAGGGGTGAATCACCGGACGGCCTTTAAATAGCCTTAAGCGGAGGGTGCGTATGGAATTATTTCAATTAAGGAGTTTATTTAGGAGGGGTAAAAAGGTGAAGAAAAAGAACAATGTACTAAAAAACCCAATACCATTAAGTTAAGAGATTTTTGACAGAAAAAATACCCTTTGTTGATCTA
>CAMVGV010000117.1 GCA_947167135.1 uncultured Lachnospiraceae bacterium | reverse complement strand
CCATTGAAAAATGGCGCTGCATTTATCCGATAGCGGATGATTTGACTGTTACGAGCGGCGCGCAGATTGCCAAAACAGATGGCATCGGTGTTATCGAATGGCAAAAAAGCAAAATTTGACAAGAAGGCATACATTGTTTGACGGGTTCGATCCCCCCATTTGTGTGAACTTCCCGGATAATTAACTCTCGAAACGAAAAACGGAGGAAGAAGATTATCAGAAAATATTGATTTTATGCGGTTTTGGGCTTGGATCTTCGACTTGGATGGCACGCTGGTTAAGCATAACGGGTACAAGATTGATGGACATGATACGCTGCTTCCAGGTGCGAAGGAATATGTGGACAGCATACCGGGTAGTGACTTTATCCTGATCTTGACATCGAGAACCGATGAATATAAGGATATGACCTTAGAGTTTTTGAAGCAGAACGAGATTCGGTATGACGAGATTATGTTTAATATGCCCATGGGCGAGCGTATTGTGGTTAATGACAGGAAGCCGAGCGGGATTGATATGGTTGTAGCGGTGAATTTGAAGAGGGATGAGCCGGTGTTTCCTGTGGAGGAGAGAAGGCTTTAATGTGAACTTCCCGGATAATTAACTCTCGAAACGAAAAACGGAGGAAGAAGAATATCAGAAAATATTGAATTTATGCGGTTTTGGGCTTGATATCTCGTGCAGATGTGGTATACTAATAGAGAGTTAATTAACTCTCAAAGGAGGACGTCATGTACGAGAATTATCTTGTCAGGATTCCAGAAGATACCGAGGGAATTTCGATAAAAAACATCAAGGGAGCCGACTATGTTTACTATACATATGACAGGGTGTATGACAGCGTCAAGAAGCATACGAAACCCCTGAATAAGACCATCGGGAAGGTGGGTGAGCCCGGGAAGATGTATCCCAACGCCACATTCTTCAGGTTCTTTTCGGAAGCGGAACTCCCTGAAGAGGCGGAGATTATCCCGGGGAGAAGCAGCTGCCAGCACATCGGTTCTTTTATCATAATCCGGAAGATCATTGCAGAGTACGGCCTTGATAAGATAGCAGATGATATATTTGGAAAGAACGGAGGATTGTTCCTTGACCTGGCAGCATACAGTATAGTCACAGAGAACAATGCCGCACAGTATTATCCTGACTATGCCTGGAACCATCCGGTATTCACGGAGGGGATGAAGGTATACAGTGATTCCAAAGTCGGCACATTCCTTTCATCATCAACTGCGGATGAGAGGATAGAATTCCTGAACCGGTGGAATGAAGGCAGGGAACATAAGGAGACCATATATGTTTCCTATGACTCCACAAATAAGCATGTACAGGCCGGTGATGTTGAAGTCTCTGAGATAGGACATGAGAAGGATAAACAGGGAAAACCGGTATTCAACTATGCCATAGCATATGACCATAATAACGAGGAGCCTCTGTTTTATGAGGACTATCCGGGAAGCATAAACGATGTGTCCCAGCTGCAGTGCATGCTGAGCAAGGCCGAGGGATATGGATATAAAAATGTTGGGTTTATCCTTGACCGTGGATATTTCAGTGAGCCGAACATAAGGTATATGGATAAGCACGGTTTCCCATTCCTGATGATGGTAAAGGGAATGAAGACGCTGGTGCGTTCCATTGTCCTGGGGGTAAAAGGAAGCTTTGAGTTTTCAAGGAAATACAGCATACGCTCCTATAAGGTAAGCGGGATCACGGTCAGGCATAAGCTTTTTGAAACAGATGAAAAAGAGAGATACTTCCATGTGTATTACAGCGACAGAAAGGAAGCGGCCGAACGGGAAGTAATAGAAAACAAGATAGACCGGATGGCGAAATACTCAAGCCTTGCTTACGGTCGGGAGCTGTATGATGTTATAGATGAGGACATATCCCTATGCGGATATTTCACACTGATATCCTCCGAAAAGATGACAGCAGAGGAGGCTCTGGATCTGTATAAGAGCAGGGATGCTTCAGAGAAGCTGTTCAGGGGAGACAAATCGTACCTTGGAAACAAGAGCAACAGGGTGTATTCCGGGGAATCAACAGAGACAAAGATACTGGTTGAATTCGTAGGGCTAATAATCCGGAACAGAATATATACAAAGCTTAAGGAGGAAACAAGGAAAGCAGGAAGCAAGGCCAACTACATGACCGTACCTGCCGCCATAAGGGAACTGGAAAAACTTGAACTGATAAAAACACCGGATGGAAGCTACCGTCTGAATTATGCAGTAACTGCCACGCAGAAGGCCATACTCAAGGCGTTCGATATGAATGTCGGAAACATAAAGGAACAGGCAAGAAAGATCGGCTTGGAACTTGATGGAAGGGAGGCTTGAGATGGTGAGAAGAAAGCAGAGTACGATAGAAGGACAGGATAAAGAAGGCAGAGACGGTTCTGGTAAAGACAAAGGAGAAGTATGATGCCGCCCTCGAAAACCTCAACCGGTTGGTAAAGAAAAAGAAAGAAATGGAGAGCAGGGAGCTCATGCAGGCATATGAGAAGAGTGACCGTTCCATTGAAGAAGTACTGGCGTTCCTCAGAGGATCCGCAAGTGGGGATGATGACGAAAGTGAGTAAAAAAACATCAAGTTTACATAACTCAGAAATTGGGAGAAGTGGATACGATTTTGATAACGAGAGTTAAAAAGATAGGAAGTTGACATAAAAGCGAGGCGAGTGCAAAGCGGGTCATGCGGACGGTAACGGACTGGATTCAGAGGAAGCTGGGACTTAAGGTTAACATAACTAAGACCCATATCACAACGCCGT
>CAMVGV010000116.1 GCA_947167135.1 uncultured Lachnospiraceae bacterium | reverse complement strand
ACCATGTAAAAAAGTTCTTACCTAACCATGTAAAATTTTGCTTGACATTTGCAGCTAAAGCGGTTACCCCCTTCCAGAATCAAGGCAATAATATAACTGAAAAAGGAATGAAAAGCCGTAGTTAAGATGAATAACGGCATATGTTTTTTAGGATTGCAGAAAGAAGCTGTGATCCTTTTTTATTGGAAATGAAAACAGACGGGATTATATGAAAGGCGTTATTTCCGGGGGCTACACCCCCGGACCCCAGTGGAATTGAGGGATATTAGTATTTCAATTGTTAAAGGCAGCAATGGACAGTCTGCCGTTGCCTCCGCAGCATATATCAGCGGAGAGAAACTGTTCTGTGAAAGAGGTATGAAGAACAAGGATTATTCACAGAAGAAAGAGGTGACCGCAAAAGAAGTCATGCTGCCGTCTCGCGCTCCACCGGAGTTTATGGATCGTGAGAGGTTATGGAATTCTGTTGAAGGGAATGAGAAGCGTTTTGATGCCCGGTATGCAAGGAAGATCGTTGCTGCACTTCCCCGGGAGATCCCGAAAGAAGATTACCGGGGTCTTGTACGGAAAAGGTAAGTGGCTCCCGAAGTCCAGAATGGTGTATGTTCTTGATGAGAAAGGAGAAAAGATAAAACTTCCCAGTGGGAACTTTAAGAGCCGTAAGGAGAATACCGTTGAACGGGATAATAAAAAGTATGCTGAAATCTGGCGTCAGGAATGGGAAAAGGTCACCAACCGGCACCTCGAAAAGAACGGAAGAACCGAAAGACTGGATATGCGGTCTTATGAAAGACAGGGAAAGGAAGAACTTCCGACTGTTCATATGGGTGGTGCTGCACTCGGTCTGGAGAGAAAGGGGATTCAGGGTAAGATATTCTGACGGGAAGGTTCCGGTAAAGAGCCTTAAGAAAGATAGATTCGATCCTTGGGAAGCGGGTGCTACATAAAATGGTCACGACATTTCCTGAAATTTAATCGTGGGTTTATTGAAATACGGATTTGTATGGTTTAGAATAGAGGTGAGAATACGAAGAAAGAAGAGAAACAAATGGATAGAATACACTGGCATCCAGGATATTATGGCGGTGTGGAGTGTTATCTTACAGGAGAAAAGGCACGGCTGTCTTTTGAGACCGAACATCAGCTGAGCAAGGAACCTCTTCGGATTGATATGCTGATTATCAAGAAGAAGCCAGGTGCTGCAATAAAGAGTGAGATAGGCAGGATATTTAAGGGGCATAATCTATTCGAGGTTAAAGGAGCCGGCGACTCACTGAATATAGATGTCTACTATAAGGTTCTCGGTTATGCCGCAATCTATAAATCACTTGGTGAGAGTGTGGATGAGATACATGATGATGATATCACTATTTCATTTATCAGGGAGACATTTCCGCAGAAGCTGTTTAAGATGTTTAGGCAGAGAGGCGTGGAGGTAACTGAAAAGTTTCCGGGAATATACTATTTATCAGGCCCCAACGTCATATTTGATACACAAGTTATTGTTACAAAACAGTTAGATGGTGAAAAGTTTCCGGGGTTGAAGATACTATCTGAGAATGCTTCAGAGGAGGATATCAGAAAATTTATAGAGCAGGCTCAGAAGATGAGGAAACCCGGAGATCTGCGGAATATAGATGCTATGCTGCAGGTTAGTGTTTCAGCCAATAAGGAATTGTACGAAGATATTAAACGGAGGGACAAAGATATGTGTCAGGCTATGAAAGAGCTTATGAAAGAAGAAATTGCTGAAGAAATAGAAAACGAAAAGCTGATAGATATAAAGAAAATGATGAAAAATCTTAAGCTTTCTGCAAAGGAAGCAATGAAAGCTCTTGAAATCCCTGCTGCTGATCAGCGGAGGTATTCAGCTATGCTGAAAGCGAAGTAAACCGAACTGAAAACTCAATAACAATCAACGACGAAAGCAGTGAATCCCAGCGGTTTGCTGCTTTTTCATTTGAAAAGAAAGGAAACACTGCTTATGGGAAATAAAAGTAACACAGAGATCAAGGTCCTGACCTTCTATGACGGCGACACCGAGGAGATTGAGGAAAAGGGGCTTTTTGCTTTTGAGGATGTCTGCAAAACTGTATCTGAGAAGATGATCCGGAGGCATCCTGAGGCTTTAGAACTTATCGGACGGGCTAAGGAGAGGAAGGGCTTTCAGTCGAGCTTATTGACAGCTCCTTTGCAGCCTTATTCACGTGGGATGAGGAGGGAGAGGGGGAGAAGGCCATGATGGAGGCGATGGCCTCCGGTGACAGCCGGTACACCCTGCTGAAGGCGAACTACCCGAGCGAAGAAAGCACTCTGCGTGATGCAGGGTGCTTTTTGAGATTAGATATTAGGAAGAAACGGTACTAAACGCAGAAATTAGTGTTGAAGAAATGGAACAATACTCTTGAGATCTTGAAGAAACGGTACTATAATCTGTTTATAGTTTTGAAGAAACGGAATGATACTGTTTTGAGGAGATAATATGTTCAAAAGAAAAGCTTTAGAAAAGCTAAAGTATTGGAAAGAAAAAAAGGCACCAAAGTATTCTGTGCTTTTGGAGGGAGCCAGGCGTGTTGGAAAATCGACAATTGCCGAAGAATTTGCAAAGCAGGAGTATAGGTCATATATAAAAGTGGATTTTGCTAACATAACACAGGATATCCTTGATGTGTTCGATGACATAGCAAATCTGGACATTTTCTTTCTTAGATTGCAAACTGCAACTGGGATAACATTGTATAAAAGAGAATCCGTCATTATATTTGATGAGATTCAACTTATGCCTAAAGTACGTCAGGCTATAAAGTACCTGGTTGCGGACGGAAGATATGACTATATTGAGACCGGTT
>CAMVGV010000115.1 GCA_947167135.1 uncultured Lachnospiraceae bacterium | reverse complement strand
ATAAGTCAATATTGAAGCTAACCTGAAGAGCCTACGCTTTGCTTAGAGGCGGGGAATTATAATGTCCGTTGACGGCAGGATGGAGGATTTATTGGATTAAGGCCTATTGGGCTAAGGTGGACTACGCCTGGAAGCTCTAAAAGTTGATCAGCGGCGGCTTGAAGAAGCCGCCGCTGTTTTAGTATAATGATATTGGGGTCTACGCCGCTCACATCGGGCGACAGGATAACAATTGACGGAAAGGAGCGTCATAGACAAGCTATGAAGAAGCCGTTGCCCATAGGGGTGGAGTTTTTTGAAGAATTCAAAAGAAATGATTATTATTATGTGGATAAGACTCTTTTCATAAAGGAGCTCCTGGATAAAAAAGGGAAGGTAAACCTTTTCACCCGCCCCCGGCGCTTTGGAAAGACCCTGACGCTCGATATGCTGCGCTGCTTTTTTGAGGAGGGAGGCGATCCCTCGCTCTTTGAGGGCTTGAAGATAATGGAGGCGGGAGAGAAATATACCTCCATGATGGGAAAATATCCGGTGATCTTTTTGACGCTGAAATCAGCCAAAACAGGGGATGAGAAGTCGGCCTTTGAGGCTTTGAGATATGAGATAGCCAGCGAATTTAAGCGTCATGATTTTGTGCTTGAAAGCGGAGCGCTGGATGAAACGGAAAAGGGAAAATTTCTTAGTTATAAAGATTGGAGGCCGGAGCCCGATGAATATAAGGGCAGCTTGAAATTTTTATGCGAGTGTATTAAAAAGGCCACCGGAAAAAATACCATCATTTTGATAGATGAATATGATGTGCCTCTGGAGAGCTCATTTTACGACGGCTACTACGATCATATGGTGAGCTTCATCCGCAGCCTTTTCGAGGGGGCGCTGAAGACCAATACAGCCCTTGAATTTGCTGTCATCACAGGGTGCTTAAGGATCTCAAAGGAATCCATCTTTACCGGGCTTAACAACTTAAAGATCAATTCCATAATGACTAATAATTACGGAGAGTTTTTCGGCTTTACGGATGAGGAAGTAAAGGCCATGCTGGATTTTTATGAGCTTTCGGACAGATATGAGGAAGTGCGAAGCTGGTATAATGGCTATGACTTCGGCGGGAAGAATGTCTATAATCCCTGGAGCACCATATATTATGTGGACGACCACGTGGCAAAGCATGATGCCTTCCCCGTATCCTACTGGGCAAACACCAGCTCCAATTCCATTGTCCGGGATCTTATAGAGAGGGCGGACTCCGACACAAAGGGGGAGATCGAGAGGCTCATCGAAGGCGAGAGCATAGAAAAGCCTGTGCTTGAGGACATCACCTACGGAGAGATCTACCAGAAGCAGGATAATCTCTGGAATTTCATGTTCTTTACGGGATATCTTAAGAAGATTGCCGAGAGGTATGATGAAAAAGGAAAATGCACATATGTAACCATGACGATCACAAACTGGGAGACGGAATATATCTACAGACAGAAGATCATCAACTGGTTCGATAAGGAGATCGTAAAGAAATCCGACCGTAGCGCGTTATTTGAAACAATGAAAAAGGGCGACGCCGAAGGCTTTGAGCATGAGATCAATAAGCTCCTGACCCCCTCCATAAGCTACATGGATTCATATGAAAACTTCTATCACGGCTTTATGGTAGGTATCTTAACCGGCAGTAATGAATTTATCATAAAATCCAACCGGGAGTCCGGAGACGGCAGGAGTGATATCCTGATGAGAACCGGAGACGTATTTGAAAAGGCCTTCGTGATCGAATTAAAAACGGTTAAACAGGAAGGCAGGAAGCCTGTCACAATGGAGATGATGGACGCAGCGGCGGAGGAGGCGATAAAACAGATCGATGATCTGCACTATGCGGATGATCTCTTAGAGGAAGGCTACGGAAACATCGGCAGGTATGGGATATCCTTCTTCAAAAAACGCTGCCGCGTGCACTATAAGGACGGATATTAAGGATGCCCGAGTCATCCTTTTTCTTTCTGCGGCGGTTATAACTGGCCTGACGCCTCAGATCGAGATTTCTTACGTCCAAACGCCCTTGAGATCAATCCTCCTTTCCCGGACCTTATAGACATACAGGGATATTCTATGAGGTTGAATACTATGATCTACCGGATGGAACCTATCCGGCGTTTGACTTTATCAGATCCCAACCCGCAAAAATGTCTGCAAAGTTAACGTGGACAGTCGGTTTATTAGAGGAACACGGAAATGCGTTAAGGATGCCCTATTCTGAGCATTTAGACGACGGCATATTTCAACTTCGGGCAATACAGGGCCATGATATAGCCAGAGTACTGTATTTTTTCGTAGTAGGAAGAAAGATCATACTTACACATGGATTTGTAAAGGATACTGCTAAAACGCCACAATACGAGATAGAACGGGCAAAAAAGTATCGTGAGGAGTATCTGAACAGAAATAGCGAGGAGGCTTAGAGATGACATTCAGGGAAGGATTAGAGGAGCAGCTTAAGGATCCGGAATTCAAGGCAGAGTATGAAGCATTAGAACCGGAGTATCAGTTGATCAGTGCGATGATCCGGGCCAGAGAGGAGCAGCATCTTTCTCAAAGACAGCTTTCCGAGAAAACCGGAATAGCACAGGCTGATATCAGCAGGATCGAAACGGGGGATGCAAACCCTACACTTAAAACATTGCAGAAGATCGCGCATGGATTAGGCATGAAGTTGGAGCTTGTATTCACACCGTTACAAGGGCTCAATAAAGTTTAATTTTTCTTTTGTTTAGAAAACGAAATCCCGTCCTTTTCGGCATTCATACTGCTCCAGATAGCCTTATAGCGCTGGAGCACGTATTCGTCGCTGTCGCCGCTTGCAGTTGAGGTCAGCCTAACGTTCCCGGACTGATGAAATAATTAGATTCCGCCCACTTATCATGCACTGTCTTCTTAAAGGCGGTGTATTTCTTTTCGGGG
>CAMVGV010000114.1 GCA_947167135.1 uncultured Lachnospiraceae bacterium | reverse complement strand
ATTCTGTTACAAGAATCAACAATCGGTTGAATAATGGCTTGCCGTAGCTTGTCTACGGCAAGCTTCATTTTTAGAGGCAAGCCTCTACGTCAAAGAGACAGACTATTCCGTCATAGGACCTGAAGGGGCGTATACCTTTTCGAACAAATACTGATCTGTGTCACCTCGGAGCCATCGGTGACTTGTCTCCGGTGACTTTCGATGATTGTCCGAAAACAAATCGGCGAGAACCGTCATCATTTGCCAATATCTTGTATCAGACAATTGAATATTGTAATATGGATGTGTAATAGGCAAATTCCGCTGATTCAGGGGGAAAAGGTGAAACAGAGGTCTGAGGATAGAGAAAAGAAAAAGCGGATATTGATCATAGCAGCAATCCTGCTGCTCCTTGCGATACTCGGGGGGGTACTCCTTTATAACCGGGCCATAACAGCGGTCACCATGCGCATCCAGCGCCTCGTCGGTACCGTCAATCTCTATACGGATGGAAAAGAAAAACCCATAAAGGAAAAAATGCGCCTCGCCGGAGGTCAGACAGTGACCACCGAGGGAGAGAGTCTTATCATGGTGAGCCTCGATGATACGAAGCTCATGACCATGGAGGAGAGCAGCAAGGCAGAGATAAAGGCCAGAGGCAAGAAACTCCAGTTTAACCTTCTTGAGGGCAACCTCTTCTTTAACGTCACGGAAAAGCTCAAGGATACCGAAGCATTCGATATACATACCTCAACCATGATCTGCGGGATACGAGGCACCAGCGCCTATGTGGGCCGGGACTCCACATCCCATGAGATCCTCATGGTGACTGACGGAGTGGTCCATGTCGTGGCCACAAACCCTGTAACAAAAGAGACCACGGAAGTGGATGTCCCCGCGGGACAGATGATCACCATCTACCTGGATGAGGAGGCAGAGGGAGATAAGACCATATCCATAGTGATGAAGTCCTTCAAGGAGGAGGACCTGCCTGCGCTGGCTCTGGATACCATGGCAAAGAACAGGGAGCTGATGGACAGGGTGACAAAGGCCACAGGCTTCAAGGCAGAGAAGCTCGCCGCTCTGGCAGAGCTTTCCAGCTCCCCGGGAGTATCGATGTACGGCAGTGCAGCGGATGCGCTGAAGTCCGAGGGCATATCTGATTCCATACCCTATATGGGCTACAGGGCATCCGAGATGGTGGACTCCGCAAACTCTGCACAGAGGATAGCAAAGGAAGACCTGCCTCTGGAGATAGCGATCCTCACAGGCTACAGAGGGATGATGGATGTGGCAGATGCCGCAGGCTATGACAGGGAGAGCACGGGAAGCCTGATGGCAGGCACCAGAAACTGTATGGAGATGGCTCTCACTGAAGCAGGGAACTCAGGTGCTACAGCTGATGAGATGACAGGCATGGCAGGAAATGTATCAGCTGCTCTCAGATCCTCCACGGCAGATATGATAAAGGGGAAGCTTTCCATCACTGAGATAAGACAGGTGATAGATACTACGACAGAGCTTTATCAGGACTCTATCATCACAGCTAGGGCAAGCGGCAGCTCAGTCACAGAGGCGGTAGATAAAGTAAGCAAACACGTGACAGGAACTGTCAGTGAAGAGATGGATAAGAAGTCCAACGGAGAAGAGACAGTCATCGCCCTGCTCGGCACAGGAAGCAAGAGTAATACCAATGGCAGTGCAGATACAGACAGTGCGGATGCATCAGCCGAAGCAAAAGCGGCAGATGCAAACAGAACGGATGAAAATACGAACGGAACAAACGGGGTAGAAGAGGACGGAACGACCGCAGATGCCACGGTGAACGGCAATGCGGCCGGAGGACAGGGCGGAGAGATAGGTGGAGCAACCTCTGCGGAGCTGCGTCAGGCAAGAAACGCCATAGCATACACAAATCCCGAGACAGGAGTGGTAGCCTTAAAAGACGGCACACTCTTTGATCCTACTTACTACGCAGGAGCCAATCCGGACGTGGTGGCAAGATACGGAACAAGTACAGAAGCCCTCCTTGCTGAGTGGTTGAATGAAGGTAAGGCTCAGGGCAGACCGCCTATAGCACCTGCCACAGTCATGGCAAAGACAGAAGAGCCAGCTCACTTTGATCCCAACGCAGGACGTGAGAACAACAGCTCATCCAGCTCAGATGATGACAATGATGATGATGATGATCATCATCATGATGACAACAACTCATCCTCATCGGGTTCAGGAGGCGGTTCCGGCGGAGGAAATACTAATAGCCCCGGAGTGACTGATAATGGAGATGGCACTTATTCACTATCTGGTCCGGCAGGTAATGGAACGGTTAGGTTAGGAGCAAATAACAACTTGATATTGGAAAACGGAAATGTTGTGATCCCAATAACTATTAACGGAGTTCCTATAAAGCAACTAAGCAGTATTACCATAAATAATTCAGGAGATGGAGCATCCGCAACATACAGTGGTAATGGTGGCACAACGACTGTAAGTGTAAGTAAATCCACAATCGGGGGTACAGACGAATACGTTTACTTTGTCCCTGATTACAATGGTAATTTTCAATCTGGGACCTTGATTTATGAAGATGACGACAATATCACAATCAGTGTACAAAAGGCGCCCGGCTCTGCACCGCATTATCATAGCGTAGATAAAGATACTGGTGCCTTAACAATAACACCATAAAGAATGCCGGAGAACATATTCTTTTTTCTTAACTCAAAGTAACAGCCAAATATAAAGTGGCATTGGGGGATAGTGTTTGTTGAAGAACATTTGGTGCGTTACTTAGCGAGCAGAAAGCTGATTGGCAAGTGCGGAGTGATGTGTCTGAAATGAGGGCTTCTCCGAATGAGTTTAATGGAGCACTTGCGTATCTGACACCTTACTTTTACGCTTTCGTAAATCCATAAGCCCCGGGGCACTGACACGCATAGCGTGTCAAAGCGTGCCCGTAGACATGCCACTGGCATGTCTACCACCCTGTTCTGAAACAAATACTATCCACGATGCCTTGTATTTTGCAAATCTTTCTGCTAATATACTATTCACTTGACCGGCTTCGCCGGTTATATCCGGGATTCTCCCGGATGAAGAGACACCATTATTTATTATTAATTCGATGCCAAGGGACATCGCCCTTATATATGATGATGAGACAGTACAACAGGCGTAAGAGTGAAAAGAAAGACGAATTCAC
>CAMVGV010000113.1 GCA_947167135.1 uncultured Lachnospiraceae bacterium | reverse complement strand
TAAAAGCCACGGCTATCGTGGGATATATTGCGGTGCAGGATCTCACGAAGGTCGGTGATATAGTCAGGAGCCGGACCTACGAAGCATTTTTTCCTCTGATCGCCGTTGCCATTATCTACTTTCTGATGGAGGCTATCTTTGCCCTTGCGGTGAAACGGATAAGGCTTGTATCGGACCCCAGAATGAGAAAAAAGGAAAGCATACTGAAAGGGGTAAGGACGTATGATAAGGATTGAACACCTGAGGAAGGAATATTCCGACATAACACCCCTTAAGGATGTGAGTACGGAGATAGGGGACGGGGACGTGATCTCCGTGATTGGTCCCTCCGGGACCGGGAAGAGTACGCTCCTTCGCTGCATCAATCTGCTCGAAAAGCCTACATCCGGAAAGATATTTTTCGATGATATGGAGATAACAGCCCCGGGCTGTAATATGGAGAAGGTTCGCCGGAAGGCCGGAATGGTTTTTCAGTCCTTTAATCTTTTCCCCCATCTTACAGCCATTGAGAATATCATGCTTGCCCCCGTTGATCTTGCAGGGAGGGCTAAGCAGGACGCGTATGATGAAGGAATGGAGCTTCTGCGTATGGTGGGACTTTCGGAAAAAGCCTTAAGCTACCCCGAAGAGCTGTCCGGAGGACAGAAGCAGAGAATAGCCATAGCCCGTACACTGGCCATGGATCCGGAGATCATTTTGATGGATGAACCAACGAGTGCGCTGGATCCCACAATGGTGGGTGAGGTGCAGGAGGTCATCCGGAAGCTCTCCAAAACCGGGAAGACAATGATGATAGTGACGCATGAAATGAATTTCGCAAAAGCCATTTCAAACCGTGTTTTCTATATGGATGAAGGCGGGATCTTGGAAAGCGGGACACCTGAAGAGATTTTTGACCATCCGGAGAATCCTAAAACCCGGCGCTTTGTTCAGCAGCAAAAGGCACTTGAAATAGATATAGAGAGCAGGGACTATGATTTTCCGGGGACAGAGGGCAGGATAGAAGCCTATTGTATAAAAAATCAGGTTTCCAGACGTTTGACAAAGCATGTACAGCTTACTTTTGAGGAGCTGATCCAGCAGAATCTTATCAAGAACCTTGAGTATCCGGGGATCCATATATGTATCGAAATATCAGACCGGGACGGGGCTATGGCTTTTTCCGCGGATTATAATGGACCCCGCTATGATATCCTTTCTGAATGCGATCCCCTGTCCCTCGCCGTATTAAAGAGTGCAGTCAGTAAAGAAGAATACTCCTTTGACGGGACTAAAGAGTACGCTAACAGGATCTCTATGGAGATCAGGCCTTGAATTGGTGTAAGAAACCAAATCTACATAGCAGCATTGATCTCTACTTCTTTACTGACATACCCCGATGTTCTATCGTATAATACGTATTAAGGCATGGTTATTAGGCGACGGCAGGTAAATACCTTTGCGCTGGCGGCATACCTCTTGACATCATAGGAGCCACAAAGATGAAAGGAGAAAGGATGTTTGATTTTAATTATTATACGCCGACAAAAGTAGTATTTGGAAAAGGAACAGAGAATAAGGTTGCTGACCTTATAAAGGAATTCGGAGGAACGAAGATACTTATACATTATGGCGGAGGAAGTGTAGTTCGGTCCGGTTTATTAAAGCGCGTAACCGACTGCCTGGATAAAGCGGGGATAAGCTATGTAACACTTGGCGGCGCAGTACCGAATCCTCACCTTGGGCTTGTTTATGAGGGGATAGAACTCTGTAAAAAAGAAAAAGTTGATTTTCTTCTGGCTGTCGGCGGTGGCAGTGCCATAGACTCAGCAAAGGCAATAGGTTACGGAGTTGCAAATGGCGGAGATGTATGGGATTTTTATGACTATAAGCGTAAGGCTGACGGATGCCTTCCCGTAGGGGTTATCCTGACCATAGCTGCAACAGGAAGCGAGATGAGCGATTCCTCCGTCATCACAAAGGAAGAGGGTCTTGTTAAACGCGGATACAGCAGTGATTACGCTCGTCCCAGGTTTGCCATCATGAATCCGGAGCTGACGATGACGCTGCCGGACTATCAGACAGCCTGCGGATGCACCGATATCATGATGCATACAATGGAGAGATATTTTACAAATGGCGGAAATATGGAGATAACAGACGCCCTGGCAGAAGGATTGCTTAGAACGGTCAGGAAGAATGCACTGATACTTAGAGACCATCCCGATGACTATGATGCACGGGCAGAGGTTATGTGGGCCGGAAGCCTTGCACACAACGGACTGACAGGATGCGGAAATGATGGCGGAGACTGGATGACACATAAGCTTGAGCATGAGCTGGGAGGGCTTTACGATGTGGCCCACGGAGCAGGCCTTGCTGCTATCTGGGGGAGCTGGGCAAGATATGTTTATAAAGACTGTCTTCCCAGATTCAAAAAGTTTGCCATAAACGTTATGGAAGTGGAAGAATCCGGTTCTGATGAAGAAATCGCATTGCGCGGTATTGAGGCATTGGAAGACTTTTACAGGAGCATTAAGATGCCGACAAACCTAAAGGAACTTGGAGTTGAACCGACGGAAGAGGAACTGGCACTTATGGCAAAGAAATGTGCAGTTGGAGTCGGAGGAGAAAAGGGTTCGGCCAAGGTGCTGAATGAAGAAGCCATGCTGGCCATCTATCGCGCAAGTATGTGAAGAGAAGAGAATGTCGACATATTGTACAAATTGTGGGAATAAACTTGGCGAAGGAGCAAAGTTCTGTACGAACTGCGGAAAGCCTGTGAAAGCCGCTGCGAAGCGTAAAGAGTTCAAAACTTATTACGGAAGGCGGATTGATTACAGTATATATAATAATGTCAGGCTGGTGTCAAAACAGTCCCAGCATAAAGTTCATATTGCGGTTACTGTTATAGATCTCATAATTACAATTTATTTGCTGATCGTATTGCTCCTTATAGCGGGATCTTCGGATGCCGTGATCCTTAATTTAATCATCCGGGGAGCATCCGTCCCGATCCTGATATCGATCATTTGTGGAATAATACTGAGGAAGATACGATACGATATTATCCATGCATTACCTAAAGGATTCGATTATTGGCAGCTCCGACGCCTGCTTAAGTGGCAGATCTTTGGATTTAATAATCTAAAGACAGGGGTGCTTCGCCTGCTTCATGGAAATGGCATTAACTACCCTGAACTGGGCTTCGGAACCGATGATGAGGGAAATTACTATGCTTTTGCGGTAGCAGG
>CAMVGV010000112.1 GCA_947167135.1 uncultured Lachnospiraceae bacterium | reverse complement strand
TTCGCTTCGCTCAGAATGACACTGTGTGTAGTAATAGAATTTCACTAACTTAACGGCATTGGAACCGTCTCCCCATTGACTCTATACCGGGAAAGGTAAATAATAGAGAAAAAGGAGTCAATTGAACCGTCCCCGTTGACTCCCCTTTTGGAGGTGGCTTATGAAGAAAACTGCGGTCTGCTTATTGTCACTGTTCTTTACTCTTATATTTTCGGCCGGTGCTTTTGCCGGAAATACGGCAGTGTTTTCAAAGAGTGAGATAAGTGATGATGTGAAAAAAAGGATCACGGGATTATCATACAAAAAGGATTGTACTGTTCCTTATGAGGATCTAAGATATCTTGTGGTTACTTATGTTGATTTTAACGGACAGGATAAAAAAGGTGAGATAATCTGCAATAAGGCGATAGCAGACGACCTTCTGGACATATTCCGGAATCTTTATAATGCGCGCTACCAGATAGATAAGATACGCCTTGTTGACGAATATGGGGCGGATGATGACATGTCTTGCCTTGACGACAATACTTCCTGCTTTAATTTCAGAACCGTTGAGGGCAGCAGCAGTCTTTCAAAGCATGCCCTCGGACTTGCGATAGATATTAACCCCTTCTATAACCCCTATGTGACCTACCCCAACGGAAAGATCAGGATAACCCCTCCGGGCTCCGAAGTCTATGCTGACAGAAGCGCAGCATTTCCTCATAAAATTGATAAAAACGATCTCGCCTATAAGGAATTTACCGCCCACGGCTTCACCTGGGGAGGAGACTGGAAGACCCTTAAGGACTACCAGCACTTCCAGAAGGCAAAGTGAGCGTGTTTTGTCTGTTGATCCGGTTTCGATGGGTTTTGCCCTATCGTATGGAGCCGTCACCATTGACTTATTTAGTAAAATTTGGTTATTATTTCACTGTGACCGGAGGTTCTCCGGAGAAGAGTTTGTTTAATATTTTAATATCATAAGGTGGGGACAAAATGTTTGGAAGAAGAAAAGAAAACACAGATAATAAAAACAGCGACAACGGGAAATATTTGTCATTTTACAAGGGTATCGGATCAATGATCGAGGTTATCGGCTTTGATACAAGAAACCTTCTGTGGATAGCAAAGAAAAATGAAGAAGCCTTTGAAAAACTGGTTTCACAGAATCAGATGTCGGCGGATATTTCAGAACGCAATATGAAGTATGTTGAAAAGGCTGAAGAAGCAGTGGGTATGGTGGCCGAGAGCAGTGAGCAGATCAATGAAAGGATCTCAATGGTGGAGTCGGAAGCCGACAATACTCTGGAACAGGTGACAGAGGGCCAGAGTACCGTAAAGGAAACCTATGATCTCTTGAAAAACGTGGAGAATACATTCAGGAACACTCAGAGCATCAATGAAGAATTATCAAATTCCTCAAAGGAGATCCAGAAGAATATCCAGTATATCCAGTCCATCTCTTCACAGATCAATCTTCTGGCGCTGAATGCAAGTATTGAGGCTGCAAGGGCAGGAGAGCATGGACGGGGATTTGCCGTTGTTGCGGAAGAGGTCGGTAAGCTCGCCAAGGAAACAGCGGTATTTGTAGACGACATCGAAAAGATAATACAGGTTCTCGAAAACACAACGGCACAGGCAAACGCTTCCATTGAGGAGTCCTCTGCATCTATTGAGGAGCTTCATAAGATGATGAAAAACACCGTGAGGGTGCTGGACGGCTCACAGAATTCCATGAGCGTTATCAAGGATAATATCAATGAGCTTACCCAGCTCACAAAGGAAAGTGTTTCTGCTTCCGGCGAAATGAAGAATACGCTTGAGGAGCTGGTTTCCGGGATAGAGGAGAGTAATGCCCACGCCCGGGAATCCATCACTCTTATCGGACAGCATAAGCAAAAGACATCAGATCTCCTTAATTACTGTGATAATCTGAACGATACCTGCGATAAGATGCAGCAGGAGATGTCGAAGGCCAAGGGAGATGACGAAATAACTATCGGTATAAACCCCTTCACTTCACCGGCAGATATCAAAAATATGTATGCTCCTATTCTGGAGAGGATATTTAAGAGCATCGGAATGAAGACCAGGATCGTTATCTCAAAGGATTATAATTCCCTTGGAAAGAGCATAAAGGATGGAACTCTGGACGGGGGATGGTTCTCACCGATGGCCTATACCGATGCATGCAGGGTTGCAGAGCTTGTGCCGGTAGCCACCCCCAAGGTAAACGGAAAAGACTATTACAACGGCTATATCATCACGAGGACAAATTCAGGCATTAATGATATTTCGGATCTCAGAGGAAGGGACTTTGGCTATGTGGATAAGGCCAGTGCGTCGGGATATCTGTATGCCGATTACAGTATCAGACAGGCAGGGCTCAACCCTGACAAGGATCTCGGCAGTATTACCTTCGCAGGCAGCCACGATAATGTGATAAAGGGTGTTCTTGCTGGAGATTTTGCAGCGGGTGCCACATATAATGAGGCCTTTGAAAAGGCTCAGAAGAACGGAGTGGATGTTTCAAAGCTGAAGATCATATCAAAAACCGGGAATATTCAGAAGGATGCAATTGCGTTCAGTAAAAAGCTTTCACCTGAGCTCCTTAAAAAAATCGCAGATGCCTTTGTTTCATTTAATGATTTTTCGGGTCTGAATACACCTGTTACAGGTTTTGTGGAAGGAAAGGATTCCAATTATGACCTGATAAGAGAAGTGCAGAACAGCAAAAAATAGGAGTCACCGGGGAGTCACCGGGGACGGTTCCAATTGACTTAAAAAAGCACCTGCCGTTTAGCGCAGTGTTCATAAAACAGTAACACTGAAAAATGAGCACTGTCGTTAACAGATTGGCGAAAAAAGTAAGATGCACTGTTGTGAACTATCATTCACAACAGTGCATCTATTTATTTATACAGTTCCACTCGTCTGAGTTCAGTATAATTTTTGGCCTCACGGCATGGACGAACTCGAGACAAATCTACATTTCGTCGAATACTGTCTTCAGCTTTGGGTTGGATTTCGCTGCTCTGCTTGTCGGAAGATACTGTATCTCGTAAATATGCCAGATAGCCACCCGATAAGCTGCAGCATTCGCGGCCTTGTTCTCGGCTTAAATTGTTCTTTTCGTTAAATCCTGAATTACTTCACCGGCAATGATCAAACCTGCAGCGGAAGGCACAAAAGCCGTACTTCCGGGTATATCTCTGCGGTCAGTGCAGTGTCGTTTCGTTCCGGGCGGGCAGATACAATGGCTGCGGCAGGAGATGGCCATATCCTCAATGGGGCGGATGGGCTGCTCTTCTGAATGACTAATACCAATCCCCCAGCTATGCTGGGGAGAATGGAATAAGCAGTA
>CAMVGV010000111.1 GCA_947167135.1 uncultured Lachnospiraceae bacterium | reverse complement strand
TTCCATTGTCGGATGCTGATTCTATAAGATTATTGAGGGGGATGCGTAATTACTAATCAGATCCGGGGAGAGGAGTGACGGGAAAACCGGGATAATGGCTTTTATTTTATTGACGAATTATGGATTTTACGGAGCTTTTCTGATATCATCTCAAATGCAGATATGTAAGACCAAATGGCGCAGAAACCCGTTCAAGGACTACGGACATAATCCGGTGGAAATGAGGAGTGCGCTGATACTTAAGGCGTAAGGTCAAAGTTTGAAAGTCTTTGACTTTCAAACTTTCATCGGTGCCGCGCAGGCACGTCACCGATGGGACACTGATGCCTGCGGCATAAGGTCAAGGTATGAAGGATCATCCGGAAAATATACAAAGTAACGGCGGCGGGGAGGCTGCCGGCGTGATAGAAAAAAAATACAGGCTCAGGGAAGACCTTACTTTTTCGAAGCTTTTTGAATATCTTCCGCCAATGATAGCAACAAATATCTCCACGCTTCTGTTGATAACCGTTGACGGGCTGGTTGCGGGAAATTATGTGGGTGAGGATGCACTTGCGGCGATCAGTATATTTGAACCTGCCAGTGTTTTTGTCGGTGCCATAACAGTTGTCATAGCTTCCGGCGCATCGGCTGTCTTAAGTAACAGGATAGGAGAGGTAGATACCGTAAGGGTACTGCAGGCAAAAAAAGCGGTAAAAATACTCTCTGTTCTTACAGCCGTTTTATTGTCTCTGATACAGATCCCGGCTACACTCGGGATCATCGCTTCATATAATCTGAGCGAAAGCATGATGTCCCTTGTTACGGCTTATTCAATCGGAATAATGCTTTCCAATCCCTTTGGTCTGATCTCGACTATCGGTGTTTATGAACTGCAGATCATGGGCAGGATGAAGGTGCTAATGAGACTCGCCCTGTTTGAGGGTATCATAAATCTTGTCCTGGATATTCTTTTTACCGGTGTATTTCATCTGGGAGTCGCGGGAACCGGCTACGGGACGGCAGTTGCCTGCACTTTAAGATGCATTGTTACAGTGATATATCTGTATAAGAAAACAGATATTTATAAAACCGGTAATGAAAAGGCCGTATTTTCGGATATCGCGGAGATCATCTCCAAGGGTCTTCCGGAAGCCGCATCAATGCTTGCCACGGTCATGACGAACTATATCATAATAAGGATAATACTTCAGAGCTTTGGACCTGAGGGCGGAGCAATAAGGGCTGTCTGCACGTTTTGTTATTCTCTCGCCAATGTTCTGATGAGCTCGGTGCAGAATGCGCTCAGACCGATGATAGGTCTCTTTAACGGGGCAGAGAACAGACAGGGTGTCAGAAGTCTGATGAAACAAGGGGTTGTTACGGTTTCCCTGCTGTCGGGGTTTATGATAATCCTGTATGAAGCAGTTCCTGCTTTATTTTACAGGATACATGGTGTAAGGACGACTCCCGTTTGGGGAGAGGAGTCACTTCGACTCTTTGCGCTTTCTATCGGCATACAGGGGATCAATACTCTTTTCAGATTATTTTATACCACAATAGGGCTGCAGAGGTTTTCAACGGTGCTTACTCTTATCGGCAACTGCGCCATGCCCTTGTCCGCATATTATTTAAGCAGCAATTTCGAGCCGCCATTTGTATTCCTTTCATATCTTGTGGCGGCAGTCATTATACTGTTTGCAAACGTGATCAGATATGTAATGCTGCGGCTGAATGATATGAAAAAGGAAAAGAGCAACAACAGGCGTATATATCTTACGGTGAAGCCGGAGGATGCTATTGATGCCTCAAAGATGGTTCAAGAATATGCCATAGAAAACGGTTATTCCCTGGAGCTCGCTAACCGTGCGAGATTATGCATGGAGGAAATGGTCGCTTATTCTGTCCAGTCCAGTAAGAACAGGAAAGTGAGAAACCAGATAATGTTTTCATTTGATGATGATAATGTAATATTCACGATGCTGGATGACGGTGCCTGTATCATATTTGATGAGGACGAGGAAAAGCAACGCATGATCACGGATAATTATGCGTTGCTGAAACGGGTATCAAGGTCGATGCAGTATCAGTACATACTTAATCTTAATCATACAATGCTTAAATTCAGTACAGGTGAATAATATGAGTGACAGACAGAAAATAGATTTTACTGATAAAGACCGTATAGCGGTGATCGCCCCGCATCCCGATGATGAATGCCTGGGCGCATCAGCGGCACTTTTGCTTGCTCCGTCCCAAACAGACATTTTTGTACTGACAGACGGCTCCAGGGGTTTTAAGGAGAGGTCATTTGAAGAGGAGGCAGCGGTCAGAAGGGCGCAGTTTGAAGCTGAAATGGAATATGTCAGACCGCACTCATATACGTGGCTCGGGTGTGAGGACACAAAGATGTCACAGCATCCGGAAATCGTGAGGCAGATCGATTTCACCCCCTACACGATCATATTTCTGCCATGGACCGAAAGCTTTCACCCGGATCACCGGTATGCGGCTGCATTCTGTCTTGAAGAGATCAGGAAGCAAAAGGGGATGGTAAAGGGAGTCTCCTATTTTTACGAGATAAATGCACCGTTTTACAGACCAACGCATTATATTGACATAACGGGAATAGAGGAAGATAAACGAAGACTTATACGTTTTCACGAGGATCAGAAGGAACAGGAGAACATCACTCTTTCATTAAATGCTTTCAGGGGCGCACAGATGCTGTCGCATCCTGAGACAATATACGCGGAAGCTTATTTAAGGGTTGACGAGGACAGCTATCCGGAACAGTCACTTGCCGCTTGCCTTAAGCGGGTTTAACAAAAAAACGAAAGGAGCGGCATAGACAAAATATGACAGTAGAAAAGGAAAAGAACGAAGACACCCTGACTGTGAGGATACAGGGAAGCGTAGATGCTAATACATCTGACAGTCTCCGAAGTGAGATCATAGATGAGCTTGATGATGTGTCGACCGTTAATTTCGATATGAAGGAAATGGACTATATATCCTCCGCAGGACTCCGTGTGGTATTGGAGGTATACCAGACTCTCGAGGAAAAGGACGGGAAGATAATCCTTGAAAATGTAAGGGATGAGCTTAAGGATATCTTCGAACTTACAGGTTTTACAGGTTTTATGGAGATGAAGGATTGAGTCTCATCAATGGAAATAATGCTTCCAAATCCTAAAGAAAATATGACTTTATGCGGACGAAACCGGTAATTGTCCGCATAAACTCCGCATTCCGCGGAGTACGCCCTCGCCTTCGGCGAGACCTAGTCAATAACGATTATTGATTTGGAAAAATTGAGAAAATATATGGTTGGAAGAGCAGAAGAAAGAAAGATCGGGAGCATTATATTCAGACATCT
>CAMVGV010000110.1 GCA_947167135.1 uncultured Lachnospiraceae bacterium | reverse complement strand
ACACACTGCCAAGGCGCAGGCTACCTATTTTGAGGGAAAGAAGGTTTACTCTGCAAGACCACTGCCTTAAGCAGCTCGGCATCGAAGCCGCCAAGGGTTCTATCGAGGTCGGCAAGGACGCGGACTTCCCGGTATTCGACAGCGATCTGCTCACGGCAGAGCATGAGGGCTTCAGCTACAACACGCCGAAAAGCCAGTTTTTTCACTATGGATTTTGCCGAAAAGGACTTTGAATTTACTAAAAGCCACCAATCTGTGAAGAGAGGTGGCTTTGATAATGCTTATCATTCACTCTGAACTTCAGCCGGTAATAATTCCTGTTTATAAATTCCTGTACCTCATAGTCCTTTGGCTCGGCGCCAAAAACTGTCTTTGCTGCGGAACAGCCGGGTTTATACTTACATTTCAGATTATCCTCCATCAAAAAAACAGACCGGGGACTTTCACACATTCGGTCTGTTTTTACACTGATTTGAATCCTCAGATCTTTTTCGCCGGGTACCCTCAGGAAATACAGATCTTATTGTTGTTACATGACATAAGCACGTTATAGACATGGCGGTCATCAATAATATCCGGCTTAAACAGCTCCCCGCTGTCCTTGATTATGACCTCCGGATCTCCTATGAACCGTAAGACACACTCACCAACCACCTTATTTTTGCCGTTTCTTTCCTCTGTTTTCTTAAATAATGAAAGGACGATATCCTTAACTTCCTCTATCTTCTTTTCCTCTATTCTCTGATCTTTAAGGTTATCATTGATCCAGTAAAGTATCCGTTCATACTCCTCAGGGTTATAATCAAAGAAATTCATTTTTACCTTTTCAAAATCCGGTTCATCCAGTAAATACGGGATGTTTTCACCGCCCTTAACAATGAAGATGAATCCAAAGAAAATAGCCACGGCGGAAATCTGGGCAAGCAGCATTCCAATGCCCATACCAACGATCCCGTTGTTCAGACAGAAGGTCACACAGAATAAAATGGGGAAAAGGGCTATTCGGAAGACCACGATCAAACAGGACCATAATGGTTTTCCCGTGGTCCCGTAGTAGTCGCCAAGGAACCCTCCTACAGCAGCAGCAATGACCTCCATAGCACAGAATCGGATGCATTGGATGAGCTCGCCTCCAAGCGGAGAGTCTTCCACGCCATAGAGCATCAGCACCGAATTCGGCACCAAAAGTAAAATAAGAGACATTGCCATACCACCAAACAGACAGGCTATCAGAGCTTCATTAAACAGCATCTTCATCCCTTCACTGTTTTTTTCACCCGAATATGTGGCGAAAAGAAAACCTGCCGCCTCGGAGGGCCCGTTGATCATTTCGTATATCTCCAATACAGCACAGAGGACTGTATTCGCAACGAGGTAACCGCTTCCCCAGAATAAGAGGATCGCTTTGGTAAATGCTGCAGATGACAGAGACATACATAGTCCCGTGGTATTACTTTTAAGTGAATACTTGGCAAATCTCAAAAAGTCCCGGAATGAAAAATAGGGGCGGAAGCTGTAGGTATTGCTTTTTTTAAGGAAATGAAACGAAACCACAATAAGATAAATCACATAGCTGATCAGGGTAGCGATCGAAAGACCTGCCATTCCGATTTTATTTGATAAAACAATGGACAGACCCACATTAACAACGAAAGAGGCAAGATACCCGGCATAGGAAAGCATATCATCCCCATCGGAAGAAACTATCTCATCCAGGAATGTGGCGAGAGCCAAAAAGGGAGGGACAAAAATATAATAGTGATAATACTCTCTGGCAAAGGCTTCGATCTCCGGTGTAGATGTAAAGTATCCAAAATACAGATCCTGACCGATAAAGTAAAGAAAAGTCTGGAAAAGACCCAAAAAGACCGTTGTCATAAGGCCAAGGGAAAAAAGCTTTCCCGCCCTGTCATAATCACCAGCTCCCTTTGCCCTGGCACAGAGATTGGAGCATCCGGAGGTGATGATATTGGAAATGAAGGCGGATAAGGATATAAGTGGAAACATGATAGAAATTGCCGCCAGTGCATTTTCTCCCAGAACATGTCCCGAAACCACTCCATCGACCATGGTAAGTGCAATGGCAATAAATATACCTATCGAATATTCAGCGGCGCGGGTTCTGTACGCTTTATTTATAAAGGTGGGTTTAAGGATGGACTTTACGACAGCGGAAACACTCCCGCATTTCTTAAGCTTCTTTCTGAAAGCAATGCATACTGCCAGCAGGACCGTTCCGATAAGGGCCACGGAAAAAATGGCGGAATAAGCGTTCTTCCCCAGTGCAATCATCGATGCGATTAACTCTTCCCTTGACCAGTCCTCGACGATAAATCCGAAAAACAGGATGGCGGCAGGGGGTGTAGCCAGGTATAAAACGGTAATGTTTACGGTTCAATCACAAATTTTATGTGATGGCTGATTCCTGACATACTCCTTCCGGCTCATATCCATAATCTTCAAGAAGAAGTATTCATCATCAGGATAGCCATATCCGTGGCGACGGAGGGTCTTGATCTTCTGATTGATGTCCTCTGTTTTGAAAAGAGGACTGCCCTTATGAATGACTCGCTCGGATGCAGCATCCTCATCCTTCTTCTGAAGCGTGGACCGATTTGACATCAGGATGTAACGAGTCTTCTTAAGAGCCTTGGCTGCCTCTATGTTACCCTTCTTCGTAGAGCCGCCTCTGTTCGTCCTTACGGACTTCGCTGACTACTTTGTCATTGAAGTTCTTGACGATATGAAAGTAATCGAATACCGGCTGAATCCAATAGCATTTTTCTTCAAATGCTTTCTGGAAATCGGAGTTCATGTCACAGGCAACGGCTTCCACGCCAGACATCCACTCCATACCGACATGATCAATAAAGTCATAGACTACCTGCTTCGATTTGCCGTTTTGAATCCAAAGGACATGACCGGATTCAAGGTCTATGATGTGAGTGGCATAGCGTCGGCCATTATGAAGCTTGAACTCATCTATACCGAGATATTTAGCCTGTTTTTCAGGCTTTATAAGCTTATTGCCGTTATCGGTTGTATAGATACTCTGGAGACGCTTTTTATCAATCTCCTTGACCGTGTTTTCACCTAGCCCGGTGATCTCAGCCACCTGCTTGTTTGTATAAGTTCCCCTTGCAAGCAGATCACAGGTATACTGATGAAGCGCATCCGTAATGAGATGCCCTTCAGCCTTAAAGGAGATAAACTGACTCTTGGTGGCTCCACATTTAGGACAACGGAGCTGGTTATGAGGAAACAACAATCCACTTAGGTTGCCGCCAATGCTGAGGTGAAGGATATAAATATCGGGATGTGAGTTTATGTGCATCCTCTGTCCGCAGGTACAAACCCGCTCTTCCTCAGGAAGATCCAGAATACCTCTGTGGCAGTAAATAATCCGCTTGGATTTAGCGGTCTCAACGGTTGTTTCGGTGTTATGAAAGCCGTATAAGCAGGACGGCAAAAGTTACTATTCACAGAAAAAATAAGTCGTGAAAATCAAAGTGTTTTTATAGATCAA
>CAMVGV010000109.1 GCA_947167135.1 uncultured Lachnospiraceae bacterium | reverse complement strand
GAATACAAAGTGTGGCTATAGCGGAGAAGAAAAAGAGGGATGCGTAATGACTAGTAAGAAAAAAACCCCTTGACTTGTGTCGGGGGGCTGTGCTATAGTAATACGGCTTAGGGCGACAGCCCTTTTTTTAGTGTATTTCTATTTCGCCAATGAATGGAGGAAGCTATGAGGACAAGAGTTACACTTGCATGTACTGAATGCAAAAACCGTAATTATAACACAACCAAGGATAAGAAGACGCATCCCGAGAGAATGGAGATCAAGAAGTACTGCAAGTTCTGCCGTACACACACACTGCACAAGGAGACCAAGTAAGGCTCCGGCGCACTGAAAACGAAAGGAACGGCATTAAGCGATATGAGTGATAGTCATAATACATCTGCTTCCGCGAAGGGAAGCGGCAATGAATCGGCTCTCCAGGGTTTCTGGAAGGGGCTAAAGTCGGAATTTCATAAGATAGTCTGGCCCGGCCGTGAGGCTCTTATAAAGCAGTCAGCGGCGGTTGTCGTAGTATCTGTGATCGTTGGTGCCATTATTGCCATCATTGACCGCGGAGTTCTGTACGGGATTGATTTCCTGCTTAAATAAAAGGAAAGGGATTCTATGGCTGAAATAATAGCTGAAAACAAGGCTGAAGAAATAGCTGAAGAAACAGTGGAAAACGAAGCGGCAGAAGCTGCTGCAGAAACAGATCCTGAAGACGGGCCGGAAGAAGGCACGGATGAGAAGAAGATCCCCGACAATGCCCACTGGTATGTGGTTCATACTTATTCCGGATATGAGAATAAGGTAAAGACGGATCTTGATAATACAATAAAGAACAGACATCTGGAGGATCTTATTCTGGAGGTCAGGATACCTACACAGATGGTTTCCGAGCTGAATTCAAAGGGTCAGAGAAAGACCGCTGAGAGAAAGATGTTTCCGGGATATGTGCTGGTCCATATGGTGAAGACCAACGACACCTGGTATGTGGTCAGGAATACCCGCGGAGTTACAGGATTCGTGGGGCCGGGGAGCGAGCCCATTCCCCTTTCAGAGGAGGAGATGAAGCCTCTGGGTATCCATGTTGAGAATATGGTGGTGGATTTCGGTGTTGGCGATACCATTGCCGTTGTCGCGGGGGTATGGAAGGATACTATCGGCGAGATCACACGTATGGATATGAATAAGCGTACCGCAACCATTACCGTAGAGCTTTTCGGCAGAGGGACCTCGGTAGAGATCAGTTTTGACGAGATATCTAAGATGCGCTGAGTGTCTTTTGATATGATATAGGAGTGTGGAAGGGTTTTCCTTACCCGCTTTTACCACAAACGGCGTTAACGCCAGTATTAATTAAGGAGGGCAATAATGGCCAAGAAAGTAGAAGGTTACATCAAGTTACAGATCCAGGCCGGCAAAGCAACGCCTGCACCGCCGGTTGGTCCCGCTCTGGGACAGCATGGTGTAAACATCGTTGAATTCACCAAGCAGTTCAATGCCAGGACTGCAGACAAGGGTGATTATCTCATCCCCTGCGTGATCACGGTTTACACCGACAGGAGTTTCTCATTTATCATCAAGGAACCCCCTGCAGCAGCTCTTATAAAGAAGGCCTGCAAGATAGACAAGGCATCGGGAGTTCCCAATAAGCAGAAGGTAGCAAAGCTTTCCAAAGCGGATCTCGAGGAGATCGCAAAGAGAAAGATGCCTGACCTTAACGCAGCTTCACTGGAAGCAGCAATGAGCATGATCGCCGGCACCGCACGTTCCATGGGTGTCGAGGTAGAAGGTTAAGGAGGGCTGACAGATGAAACACGGAAAGAAATATCAGGAAGCTGCCAAGCTTATCGACAGGCAGAAGCAGTATGAGCCCATAGAAGCTATGGAGCTTGCAAAAAAGGCTGCTGTTGCGAAATTTGACGAGACCATAGAAGTACATATCCGCACAAGTCTGGATTCCAGGCATGCAGACCAGCAGGTGAGAGGAGCGGTTGTTCTCCCCAACGGAACGGGACGTTCCGTAAAGGTTCTGGTATTTGCAAAGGGAGCGAAGCTTGACGAGGCCGAGGCTGCGGGAGCAGATCACGTAGGCGGAGAAGAGCTGATCCCCAAGATCCAGAATGACGGATGGCTTGATTTTGATGTTGTTGTAGCTACCCCCGATATGATGGGTGTGGTAGGACGCCTGGGTAAGGTTCTCGGACCCAAGGGATTGATGCCTAACCCCAAGGCAGGAACGGTTACCATGGATGTCGCAACCGCAATAAAGGATATCAAAGCCGGTAAGGTGGAGTACAGGCTGGACAAGGCCAATATCATCCACGTACCTGTAGGAAAGGCTTCTTTCTCAGCTGAACAGCTCACTGAGAATTTCGATGCGCTCATTGCAGCACTTGTAAAGGCGAAGCCCGCAACCTGTAAGGGACAGTATATGAAATCCATCTCTGTGGCACCTACTATGGGACCCGGAGTGAAGATAATAGCCAACAGATATTGAAACTCTGGGGGGCTTGTGCTAGTATAAGTCTGTTGCTGTGAGGCAGCAGAAAAGTGTTAACGGCTGCCGGCCTGGCGGCCAGGTTATTTGGAGGTATTAAAATGAAAGGTACTGTTAAGTGGTTCAATAATCAGAAGGGATATGGATTCATATCTGATGAGTCGGGCAAGGATGTTTTCGTTCACTATTCCGGACTCAATATGGAGGGATTCAAGTCTCTTGATGAGGGCCAGCAGGTTGAGTTCGACGTTGTAAACGGCGAGAAGGGACCGCAGGCAGTTAACGTAAACAAGCTTTGAACCTCTTATTTGAAGTGATTTTAGTTTAACTGTACGAAAAAAGAGCTTCCGTTTGATACGGGGGCTCTTTTTTATGTATTCTGAGCGAAGCGAAGAATCTACTAACTTCTGCAACCAGCATCTTTAAGCGAGCACTGTCATTCTGAGCGAAGCGAAGAATCTACTAACCTCTGCAACCAACATCTTTAAGCGAGCACTGTCATTCTGAGCGAAGCGAAGAATCTTTTTGAGCGTACAACTTCGGTCAGTTGTACTAAAAATGTACAGTTTCTGTAAAAGTGTCGTCTTTTTATACAAAACGATTCGTGATTCAATCGTTTTCCTAAAATATTTTCCTAATGAACATGTACAAAATGACGAAACAAATTGCGAAAAATACAAAAGTGTTCATATCAAATTCAGAATTTAAATACAACTTTTGATAAAAAAATGTATTTTAATCTTGTTATAAGTTGTTATAAAAGATACCATATAGTCAAAGATCCGCAGACAGAGGGGTTTGCGGAAATCCTATAACTATTTCAAGGGAGGAAAAAGATGAAGAATGTAATGAAGAAGCTTCTCGCAGTAGGCCTTACAGTAGCAATGACCGCGTCACTTGCAGCCTGTGGCGGAAGCAGCGCATCAACAGACACAGCAGCACCTGCAGCAGACGCAGCGCCCGCAGCAGATGCAGCACCCGCAGCAGACGCAGCTCCTGCAGCTGAGGAAGCAGCACCTGCAGCAGACGCAGCAGCACCTGCGGCAGACGGAAAGGTAAAGATCGGTGTATCCATCTGGTCATCAACAGACGTTCTCGGCTCACAGTGCAAGCTGATCCTTGATGAGGCAGCAAAGGCAGTCGGAGCAGAGGTTCAGTACGTTGACCAGGGTCACGTATCGGAGCAGGTTACCGCTTCCGTTGAGCAGCTCGCGGCAGCAGGCTGCCAGGGTATCATCATCTGTAACTCAGCTG
>CAMVGV010000108.1 GCA_947167135.1 uncultured Lachnospiraceae bacterium | reverse complement strand
TCCCGGTAATGCTCCGGGAGTGGGAACCCCTGTGATGAACGGCATGACCAACAGAGAAGGCTTTATCGTATGCGAGATCCTTGCGGACACTGACCGGCTTCTGGCAATAGACATGGTTGAAACCAATCCTCTTCTCGATACCAGAAATGAAACGGGAACCCTGGCGGCAGAGCTTATACTTACGTGTGTGGGGAAGAGGACTATCAGCTGTTCGGAATTTAGTGATAAATGAGTCTGGAAGAGTAATGGAAATGATCCAATACAAATATGAGAATCGTTTTATAAAGCACAGCAGTTTAAAATACATATTTCCCCCTATGGTCGGAATGATCTTCGCCCAGATTGCACCGGTTGTGGACGGAATATGCGTTTCCAATTCCATGGGAGATGAGGCCGCCCTAGCTGCTATCGCAACCGTGGGGCCCATTAATTACTTTTTCAATATTATTGCCGCCCTCGGGGGGATCGGATGCGGAGTTATGCTGTCCCGATGCTCCGGAAGCGGTGAAAAGGCTAAAGCAGGCAGGATCTTTACCAGAAGCCTGCTTATTATGGTGGTTGTATCTGTCGTTTTAAGCATATTGGGCATTGTTTTCGCAGACCCGCTGTTGTGGATTTTGGGTGCAACTCGCAGTAACTATCCTTACGCCATGAAATATATGGTGGTGATCCTGGCAGGCTCGGTCTTTCAGGTGTTAAACTTCGCCGGCGACTATATCCTGGCAAACGATAATAACCAGACACTGGCCATGGCCGGAGACATTACAGGGGCCATTGTCAATATCATAATTGATTTTGTGGGTGTTTACGTATTTCATCAGGGAATAGAGATTGTTGCATTCGGAACGGTGTTTGGTTCCTTCTGCTGCTGTCTGGTCTATCTTTTGCACTTCAGGAGACCCGACAGGCTGTGCAGGATAGTCTCGTTAAAAAAAGTCCCCGGAGATCCTTCGATCTTGGAAATTTTTAAACCCGGTATGGCAGAAGCGGTAATGTATTCTATGTTTGCGGTTCAGCTGGTGGTACAGAATTTTGTTCTTTGCGGAAATGCCGGAACTATGGGTATAAGTAACTCTACAGTCATAGAGAATATTCAGCTTGTGATCACCATCATCATTGCGGGGACAACCGATGCGATCTTTCCCATGGCAGCTGCTTATGATGGAGAACAGAATAGAAGTGGAATGCTTATGGTCAAGCGTACGCTGATGCGATATGCTTTTTTCATGCTTATGCCCATGGTAGTCATTTTGATGGCTTTCCCGAATCTTGCGATCATACCCTATGGCATTGACGAACCCATCATGCTGCAGACTCTTCCCAATGCTATCCGTATTGTCAGTGCAGGATCAGTGATAACACTTATTTACACCCTTTTGGTGGATTATCTCTCGGCGATAGAAGAGGAGTATAAAGCCACGTTGGCTCTTATAATCCAATCCACAGTCCAGATAGTCTTTACATTGGTGTTTAATTCCCACCTCGGCATGGATGCGCCCTGGTACGGAATCCTCGCCGGCGGAGTTGCCGCTCTTATCTATCTGAGCTTCTTCTGCAACCATTTGGCTGAAGGAACATTTAAATATCACCAAAAGAACCTGCTTCTTCTGACAGGGGGTATTCTTGAAAGTAAACGTATCGAAGAGTGGAAAGGAATGTCGGGAGAGGTCCTTACCCCGGATGAGGTCGGCATGGTAGAAGATAAGATGTTTTCACCGCTGATGTCTTCTCTTCCTGAGGATGTCATAATCCAAAGCACATTTACCATACTCCGGCGAGATGATGACATGCGGGCGGTAATACTTCGCTATAGATCAAAAGAAGATTATATAGGTACAAATGATGATATTGCTGAAGTGGATGAGGATGATGGCGAATTTGTACCGGACGTGTGCATCAGATCCGTATTCTTAGGTGCGCGTCGTTTAATGATAGTAATCAGCGGAAATAATGAAAAGAAAGGTATCGTAGAAAATGAAGGTTAAAGATCGCTCTTTATTGGGAGTTCGGGAATTAAATCTGTTTTGTGAAAGGAAGGGAATACCGGTCCGGGCATTTTTTACAACTGCCTTTGCCCTGGCCTTAAAATCCTATACTGCGGCAGATGAAGCCGTATTTACATGCAGAGATCAGGGGAAGAAAGCCGTGCTGCGGCTAGCCTGTGATCCAAAGGAAACCATTCTTTCTGAGATCAAACGCTGTGAGGATCTCCTTTTTGAGGCCTTTGAAAATGATAAAAACAGTCATGAGGATAATACCGAGCCGGGCAGCCTTTTCGGTACAGTATGCCTTGATCTTGACAGCGATGCTGACGACTTGGTAGATGGGATTTTGATAAGAGTTATAAGGGATGACAAGGGCATCACCTGGGAGTGTGAGTATGATCCCGGGGCTGTTTCGGAATATACTGTAGCCGGTCTGGCCCGGACCTTTGTAAACATTACAGGAGAGTTTCTTAAAAAAGATCGCCTCGGTGATGTCGCTCTTACAACTAAGGAGGATGAAGAGCGGATTCTGAATATTTACGACACTTCCAGCCCCTTTGAGGATAAGCCGGGCTATCGCCATCTTCAGGATTCTGCGGAAAAGTTCCCCGACAGGACCGCCCTTATCGCAATCGATCGGATCCTTACATATAAAGAATTAAATGAGGAAGCCAATGCCCTGGGTCATGTATTGCGCGACCACGGTGCCGGTGTTGAATCGAAGATTGCCGTCATGGCGGATCGTAACAGCTATGGCTATGTCATGAGAGAAGGAGCCTTAAAGAGCGGAGGCGCCTTTATGCCCATAGATCCTGAGTATCCAAAGGAGAGGATAATGTATATCCTTGAGGATTCAGGCTTTAAACTCCTTGTTACCACTAAGGAGATCATGAAGCGGCGGTCTGACCTGATGGATGATTTGCAGACAGCGGGAATCACGGTAATTGATGTTACAGAGGCAGTAAAGAAAGGCAGCAGAGAGAACTTAAATATTGATGTTCCCGGTAATGCCTTAGCTTACGTTATCTACACTTCCGGTTCAACGGGTAAGCCAAAGGGTGTTATGATCGAGAACCATAACCTGGCCAACTTCGTTGATGACAATGAGCACAACAAGGAAGCAAGGGTATTTACTCATTTTGGACAGGTAACCCTAGCCATGGCAGCCTTTACATTTGACGTATCCGTGTTAGAGGAGTTCGTACCCCTTGGCCACGGCCAGACGGTGGTTCTTGCTACTATGGATCAGATAATGGATGCGGGACTGATGAAGGACCTTATCTTAAACAACAATGTCACGGCCATGACCTGTACTCCCACCTATATCCTTAACCTCACTGAGATAGAGGCCTTTACTCCGGCCATTAAGAATTTAAAGGTCATAGATGTGGGGGCGGAAGCCTTTCCCCCTGTTCTTTATACGAAATTATCAGCTATCAATCCGGACCTTGTAATTTATAACACCTATGGTCCCACGGAGTGCACAGTTACCGCCACCTTAAAGGAGGTAGACTCTGCCGAAGACATAACCATAGGATATCCCTTATCTAATATTAAACTTGCTACCCTGGATAAGGAGGGGCGCCTTACGGTTCCCGGTGCTCTTGGTGAAATGGTCATTATGGGCGAATGCGTGGGAAGAGGTTACGTTGGAAGGGAAGATCTTAACGAAAAGAACTTCATTAATCTTTTAGGCCTTAGGGCTTACAGAAGCGGTGACCTTGTCCGCATAAGGCCGGATGGTGACGTGGAATTCCACGGCCGGATCGATAACCAGGTTAAGCTGCGTGGTCTTCGTGTTGAGCTGGGTGAGATAGAAAGCGTCCTGGGTAATTATCCGGGAGTAAGATCCTGCATAGTAATAGTGGCAAAGGGTGAGACTGATTACCTGGCTGCATATTTTACGGCAGATGAGAAGGTGGATATAAAGGCTCTTAAAGCACATTTGTCTTCCTACCTTACCTCATACATGGTACCCCAGGCCTTTATGCAGCTGGATGAGATGCCCATGAACCTTTCGGG
>CAMVGV010000107.1 GCA_947167135.1 uncultured Lachnospiraceae bacterium | reverse complement strand
GGATATGCGTCGCTGGCGCTCAGGATGACAAAATGCTTAACTTAACGGCATTGGAACAGTCCCCATTGACTTACAGCTTCTCAAGTGCCGTCTTCCCTGCCATCTTGAATTTCTCTATCATCTCAACCGCAAAATTCATTGGATAAAGCTGAACCATTATGGAGTCAATAAGTGTTCCCACGGTCATACGGAAAGAAACCTTGACGAATTTATCCATCTTTCCTTCAAACATTTTTTCAAAGATCTTCACGCTTTCCACATCAATGGTATTCACATCCGGAGTGGAAATATCGGTAGGCACGAGAAGCAAAGATGAAAGAGAGGTTGCAGCAGTTCCCATCATCTGGTTCATCGCCTCGCTGACAGCCGACAGCTGCAGCTCACCGAGTTCTCCGGAAACGTTTGACCCGTCCCCGCCCATCATAAGGTCTGTAAGAATCTTGACATCCTCTTCCTTAAGGATAAGCACGTTATTTCCGTCAAGTCCCTTCACATAGTGTATCTGTACAAAAATACAGGTCTTTTCATAATCATCCAAAGCCTCGCTCCTGTTTATAACAGAAACACTTGGCGTGGTGATCTCAACCTTCTGCCTGACCATTACGGAAAGTGATGTGGCTGAATTTCCAACACTGATATTAGCTATTTCCCCAAGTATATCAACCTGTGAAGGATCCAGATTCTGTACTTCTGACATAAATTGACTCCCATCAAATAGATTACACTGCATCTGCAGCCGTTCGTTATATTTTACTAAAAAATGAATTCAATGTCCATCAGCTATTATAATCTTTTTGTATTTTGTCGTAAATAGATTTATAATCATGACTCGTACATATAAAGTTCATTTACGTAACAGTTCCGCCTTGCGGGTGCACTGCTGCGCAGGGACTTTTCGATTGCATCTGTGCTCAACACGGCTAAACGCCATTCAAAATGACATTTTTCCGTCCTGAGCGATAGCTGCACTTGTATAAACAGATCCTAAGTGAAAGGAAAAATAATGAGCGAAGAACAGAACGCATCAAACTGCAGCCATAACTGCAGTACCTGCGGGGCCTCCTGTGTACAGAGAGATCCTGCTTCACTGGTAATTCCTGCAAATCCGGAAAGCAGGATAGGAAAGGTTATAGGAGTGGTCAGCGGAAAGGGCGGCGTAGGAAAGTCCCTGGTGACTTCACTTTCAGCTGTTGCCGCTTCCAGAATGGGCTACAGCACCGCCATTCTTGACGCAGATATAACCGGTCCCTCGATTCCCCGGATCTTCGGCATACATGAGAAGACCAACGGTACCGAGGAAGGTATGATGATCCCTGTCGAAACAAAGACCGGAATAAGGCTCATGTCCGTCAATCTGATACTTGAAAATGAAAGTGATCCGGTTGCCTGGAGGGGTCCTGTGATAAGCGGAGCCGTTAAACAGTTCTGGACGGACGTAATATGGGGAAATGTGGATTATATGTTTGTTGATATGCCTCCCGGAACCGGCGATGTTATGCTTACAACCTTTCAGTCACTGCCTGTAAACGGCATAATCATCGTAACAAGCCCCCAGGAGCTTGTTACGGTTATAGTTGAAAAGGCTGTAAACCTTGCAGAAAAAATGAATATCCCGGTGCTGGGAATAGTAGAGAACCTAAGCTATCTTCCCTGCCCGCACTGCGGCGAAGAAATAAAGCTCTTCGGGGAAAGCCATATAGAAAGGATAGCCGAAGAATACGGCATACGTCTCATTTCAAGGATCCCCGTACTCCCCGAGCTTTCAGAAAGATCCGACAACGGCACTATGGAGGACGTGGATATTAGCTGCATTGACGAACTGGGTGTACTGTTTTCTTAAGATTTAGTACAGAACAGCTTTATATTTACTTAAAAAAATTATTTTCTTTTTATTATGAGTTCACAATTACTTTATTTTAAAAACACAGCTTGGACACAAATAAGCTTTATACTGTGTTTATCAGTTGAAGATAACTTCGACTGCTAAAGAATTACGAAAGTAATTCGATAGATATTCTCCCCCTTAGTTGGAAAATCCAACAAAACTAATACTCTCCTAAAGAAGAAACCGGCGAACCCTCCAATTCGCCGGTTTCGCTTTTAAACACTTCAGCGCGCTGTCATCCTGAGCGAAGCACCACTGTCATCCTGAGCGAAGCACCACTGTCATCCTGAGCGAAGCGAAGGATCTTTTCTTCCGGGGAGAAAGATTCTTCGCTTCGCTCAGAATGACATAATATAGTTCTTGTGCGGTGACAATTACTTTTGGCGCTTTAAAATAAAGATGTCAGGGTCAAAACCCGATATCCGGAGCGTTCCGCACTTCGTGTTCCCACGCTCCTCCCACATCTCGCACTCTCGTGGGGCTTACGCTCCACTTCGTGCTCGATGTGGGGCGGGTCATAAAGCCGCTCACCCACTTTCATGCAAGCATGAAGTGGGTTCGGGCTTTTGACCCTGATATCAAATAAAAAAATGCAGGAAAAGGGACTTGAACCCTCACAGTATTGCTACTACAGGCACCTGAAGCCTGCGCGTCTGCCAATTCCGCCATTCCTGCATACTTCAAATATTGCATCCCGCTTTGCCTCATCCGGCAAAACACGGGATGCACATTATTCTATCATTAAGCCCTGGACTTTGCAAGCTCAGCAAGAGTCCTGAATCCCTCTGCATCACTTACCGCCATCTCTGAAAGCATTTTTCTGTTGATATCCACACCGGCATTCTTTAATCCGTACATAAGCTTGCTGTAGCTTATGCCGTTAGCTCTTGCTGCCGCATTGATACGCGTGATCCAGAGTGAGCGGAAATCTCTCTTCTTCTGCTTTCTGCCTGCGAATGCAGAAGTAAGCGCACGCATCACGGACTGCTTCGCAACCCTGTACTGCTTTGATCTGGCTCCTCTGTAGCCCTTTGCTAATTTTAATACTCTGTTATGCTTTTTCCTGGCATTTAAGCCGCCTTTTATTCTAGCCATAATAAACCTCCGTTATCATCAATTCAAATCTGCCTTATACACCAAAAGTCTTCACTCATTTTACAGCAGCAGTTCCGGGCTGAACCGAATATCTGCCCTGCTCCCGGTGATCAAAGATAAGGCAGTATCTTCTTCATATTCTTTACGTTTGTTTCGTCTGTCATTACTGCGTGACGGAGATTTCTCTTGGTCTTTGCAGACTTCTTTGTAAGGATATGGCGCTTATATGCCTTAAACCTCTTTAACTTTCCTGTTCCCGTGATCTTGAACCGCTTTGCGGCGGATCTGCTGGTCTTCATCTTTGGCATTTTTTCTTTCCTCCATTCTATTTTTTCTGGGCAAGCTGCAATGTCATTGTTCTGCCCTCTACTTTTGCAGGCTTTTCAACAACAGCGATATCACTCAGGTTCTCGGCAAATTCATCCAGAACGTGTTTGCTGGAATTCATGTGAGCCATTTCCCTTCCGCGGAAACGCATGGTGACCTTCACCCGGTCTCCCTTCATAAGGAACTTCCGGGCAGCATTGCTCTTTGTTTTCAGATCATTTGTGTCAATATTGGGAGAAAACCTGATCTCCTTAACCTCTATGATCTTCTGCTTCTTCCGGGCTTCCTTGTCCTTTCGGGTCTGCTCGTATTTATATTTGCCGTAATCTACGATCTTGCAAACAGGCGGCTTCGCCCCCGGCGCGATCTTCACAAGATCAAGTCCTGCTTCATCCGCCCGTCTAAGAGCCTCAGCCGTAGGCATTACCCCCAGCTGTTCACCGTCCTCACCGATCAGTCTTATTTCCCTGTCCCTGATCTGCTCATTGATAAATAAATCGCTAATTGTGTTTCCCTCCTAAAACGTATGTGGCGAAAAATCTTTTTTCAGAAAAGATTTTTCAGTCTTCGTCCTCACAATAACAAACAGGACGGTCGAGCAAAACTCCACCGTCCATAATAGATCAAGAATAATCCTGCTATGAACGCCTGAAAGCCTTTGCCTCAGGGTGAGAGCTTATGCTCTGCTTCGATTTCCGTGCGCTAAGAAAAAACAACTTCTTCACACGCACTTCAGTAAAATACCACTTTACCTGTATCTTGTCAATAGTGAATTCCGGCCACCAAAAATCAGTATAAACCATAAATGATAATGTCTCATTAAACCACAAAAGAAAATGTCCCGGT
>CAMVGV010000106.1 GCA_947167135.1 uncultured Lachnospiraceae bacterium | reverse complement strand
TATCGCTGGGGATGAATGATACGACGATCCGGCTGGCCGGCAATTCCGAAAGGCAGTGCCACGCTTGACGAAACGGTTCATATATGGCATTTTTATGAAAAAAGACTCAGATATTATTGATATAGAGACAGGTTCGGGAAAGATTGCCAAAGATGAAGCGGAACATATTGTAACCACTATTGATTGTGTTATGGCAAGGACCAATACACTTAAGGTATTGATACAGGATCATGACGGGGATACTTCCTTTTTTGATGATGTTGCAGAGGATATTTATAATAATGTGACCGATGAAACCGGTGTTACACTTAAGAATTTTGCTATTGCTCCCGATGGTGTAGTATCAAAGGTATACATATCAACTATTCAGAGCATAGGCTTGATTATTCCTGCAAGAAAAGCGAGCTGGAAATAGGGGAGCCTAAAAACGGGAAACATCGGGTTATACAAATGACGGATGCCATTGAGGGAGTATTTCAAAAGGTTAAGGCTTTGGAGTATGAATCTTTCGGACTATTTGCCCGAAGAAAAAAAGACGGAAAGTGCCTAAAATAAAGCATTTCCCGACTTATTAAGACAGTAGCGAGAGGGGGACTTGAAGGTTCTCTCAGAGAGGCTTTATGAGATCATAAATCAGGAAGAAGCAACGGATTTAATGAGAAGGAGGCTTACATGAACGAGATTTTCAAAAGGATCAGCGTAAGAAAGTTTGAGGACAGACCGGTTGAGGATGAAAAGCTCACCCAGATCATGAAAGCTGCGATGGCGGCGCCTTCTGCAGGCAATCAGCAGCCCTGGGAGTACTACATTGTTCGGGACAGGGAAGTGATAAAAAAGCTGTCAGAATGCAGCCCTTATGCCGGATGTGCCGCAAATGCACCCGTGGTAATAGTTCCCTGCCTAAGGACAGAGGGACTGACATTTCCCGGGATAGGGCAGATAGACCTTTCTATAACAACCGAGAATATCCTGCTTGAAATCACATCCCTCGGACTTGGCGGTGTATGGCTTGCGGTTATGCCGGAGGAGGACAGAGTGCAGAAAGTGGATGCTGCCCTTGGCATAGGGGAAAAGCTTCACGCTTTTGCACTTGTTCCTGTAGGATACCCGGCAGAGGACAGACCACAGGAAGACAGATATGATGAGACAAGGATCCATTATATCGGATAAAAAGAGAGAAACACTTCATTCATAAGGAGGACAGATCATGCCATTTATTGACACAAAAACAAATGTAACCATCACAAAGGAAAAAGAGAAGGAATTAAAAGAACGCCTCGGAAAGGCTATTTCCATTATTCCCGGGAAAAGTGAAAGCTGGCTTATGCTGGCAATTGAGGGCGATATCCCAATGTATTTCAAAGGAGATGATTCAAAGCCAACAGCATTTATTGAGGTAAAGATCTTCGGGGATGCTTCCCGGGACATCTATAGTCAGATGACAAAGGAACTGACTACGATTTACGGTGATATACTTGGGGTATCACCTGACAGGATGTATATCAGGTATTTCGGATCAGAGGACTGGGGATGGAACGGCAGCAATTTCTGAGTAGGATTAACCATAAGTCAGGGAATGGGAAGGAACACACCGATGAAAATAAAGCCTGACACCAGGCGGGGAAAAGGCTGGGAGGATCTGACCGACAGCCTTTACAGCCTGAGGAAAGATATTTTCCATATGATAGAGAAGCGCATAGGCCCGATCTTCAATGTATTCTGTGTCGGGTCTCCTTTGCATGTCAAGTTTGCAATGAGTACGCTTCCTTTCTGCCTTGAGCATAGCCAGATAGATCCTGATCTCTACGAAAAGATGAAAGATGCACTGACACCCGGGCCCGGACATATGGCGAAGCCGTTTCCGGGAAAACCGGAGTTCTCTGTAGACAGCAGTATCCTTAAGAGCATGAAGGAAAAGATCCGGAAGGCAGCAGAGGAAGGAAAGTGTGACAAAGGGCTTATAGCCAAAACAGACCATGCCATAGATATGCTGAACGGGATCGTTTATAACAAAAGATTCCTGAAAATCCCCTTAAACCTGATCTATGTTAACGAAGCAGGCACTACAGAGCTTGTGTCACTGTTCCAGATGATAGAAGAGGGTAATAAGCCCATCATAACAAAGAACAGGGATACAGGAGAAAACTGTGTTATAAGGCGACCCTTTATCCCGAACCTTAAGATCCACGGCGACATATGGATGATGCTTGGCACGGGCTTCCTTAAGGTGGATACCGGAGGATTCGTGTCATTAACAAAGCTTGGGGCTGAGATCGCTGCACTCTTTGAGATCGGGAGAAGCAGGAGAAGCACAGACAGAAAGGAGTGGGAATACATATATGGTCCCCTCCTTGTGGTCAAGATATTCGAGGGGCTGTGCCAGGCACCGGAAGTCAGCAGGATAACAGAGATCCTGAAGGACAGCAGTTCTCCTGTTTCCATTTATTACTTAATGAATAACTACGCAGCTGAGGGAAGCATAGATAACCTTACCTGGCCGGAGTGGGTAATCCCCGCAAAGATAGAAGAAAAGGGAGGGAAGTTCGACTATAAGGTGAAAAAAGATACCTTCTCTTACCTTGGAATGAGCCTTGAAATGTATCTTGACTGGATGCTTAAGATAAAGTGGATCAGCGAAACTGAAATGACGCTCTCCCACAACGACGGCATAAAGGATCATAAAGCAGAGGTCCCCGGCTATGAGCTCACCGATGCGGGAAAAGTCATATATGGATTCGTGCAGGAACTGCCGACAACCCTTCCCTGTCTTAAAGAAAATGCCTTATATCCCGGGGTCGGGTATCTGAATTACAGGAGATTTGTGGTGCTTCAGGCTCTTACAAAAGGATGCTTAACGCCGGAAGCAATTGGAAAGTATGCAGAGGGCTTCGGGGTAAACGAACGGGAACTGACAATAGATGATGTTATAGAGGACCTTGTAAGAGGCGGCCTTAATATCGAAACAGCAGGGGAACCTGGAAAAGACCGGAACTATATCCCGCATAAAGTGGATCTAATGACCGATGCGCCATTGGGTGAAATGCGTGTGGAAAAACCGGAGCACTTTATTGAGAAAGATCTCAAACGGGAAGAATTCCCTATGATCGGACGACGACACCTGATCCTTTTCGACCTTGCAGACCGGAAAAAGATAATAAAGTACTCCAAACAGAATAAAGTGGAGCTTTTCCGTGCATGGTTTACGGACATGATAAGGAGTGTCGGAGTCAGATGTGAGATGTTCGGAGGCTCCCTCGGTCCTGATGTCGTAGTAAATGAAAACGGTTTCGTAGCATACATATCTGTTGAAGGAGCATTTGATGACAATCCGGATATAAGCATAGACAAGATGACCGGGGATCTAACGGATAAGAAGGCGGTCTTCCGTAAGTTCATCCTGCCGGAGGACAGAGATAAAAAGGTGTTTTACGCCTTCCTTGTGAAAAACGAAGAGTCCTTTGAAAACAGAAGGACCATCTTAAAGACCATAGGAAAGAAAACAGGCAATGAACACGGATGTGTGATAAACCTGCAGGAACTGCTTGAGGTATTTAATGAAGCAGCTGCAAAAGGAGAAGAAAAGAATATAGGTCATATCATAGAACAGCTTTTTAATTCCAAGAGGCAGTAAGATGATAAATAAAGACAAACATTCGGAGGAAGAACTAAAGTTTTTAATGGAACTGGGCGTCGAGCTGTCAGCTGCGCGTGTGAAGAAGGGCATATCTATCGCAAGGATGGCAAAGTACCTGAAAACATCGGAGGCGGCAATATCCACTCTTGAATACGGGTACCGGCGTACCACAGCCTGGGATTTAAAGGCGTATGCCGAGCTCTGTGATGCCGATATTGGGGATATTTTTGTAAAAGTAGCCGGGGTGCCCTCGAAAGACAGGGACAAAAACTATGAAATGATGGAAGAAGAGGACAGGGAACTCATTGATCAGCTAAAGAAGTCTCTGGCAGAGAAGGCAAAGCTTAAGAATACTCATACGGGTAGGAAATCGTAAAAAACACAACATATTAGATAAGATTTAAGAAAATCTCTTTACAATCTTTTTTGACGTGATATAGTGCGTATTGCTGCGGTTAAGGGAAATGACCGGCAGCTTTAATGGAGAGCTTTCTGCCGGAACAGGAAGACTGGGATCCTTACTGATCTATGCATCCCGCACTATACGATATCTCAATCATTTCAGTCGAAAAGATTGTATCGTCACTAAGCATCCACCAGTCTTCCGGGTGCCGTGCAGGGTGCCTGGCAAGCCAGATGTACTGGGCTGGAGCGAGGTCTATGAAGTCCTGTTCAAAGGCAGGCTATCTGAAAAAGAGAACTTCAGCCCCTATTGGACTGAAGCTCTTTTGTGCGATTATCTTCCGATATAACGTGTCAACATATCACCCAGACAAATCTGGAATTTGTTTATTTATAGAACCATCAACAATGTTCCGGCCCCGATCAGGATGCATCCAAT
>CAMVGV010000105.1 GCA_947167135.1 uncultured Lachnospiraceae bacterium | reverse complement strand
TTTCCGGGCTAATGTTTGAATTATTTTGGGACATTTTCAAAAATGCTTGACATAGGGAAATGGGGAAATATTGTTTTTTCTTGAATTAACCTATTACCCTGCGGTAAAATAGGAGAATCAGGAGGTGTTACCTTGATCTCAACCAAAGGAAGATATGCAATTCGATTTATGATAGATCTAGCCGAACAGCAGGAAGGAGTTCCGGTTCCACTTGAAGACATCGCTTTACGACAGGAAATATCCAGAAAGTATCTGGAAACTGTTGTTAATCTTCTCGTAAGGGCAAAGCTGGTGAAAGGGGCCAGCGGAAAAGGCGGTGGATATCGGCTGCTGCGTAAACCTTCAGAATATACAGTTGGAGAAATACTGAAGATTACAGAAGGCACATTAGCAACAGTCGCTTGCCTGGATGAAGATGCGGATATCTGTCCGAGAGAAAAGGTTTGCAAAACCTTACCCATGTGGAAAAAATATGATTCGATGGTTCACGACTTCTTTTATCACATCACCATTGAAGATCTTGTAAATGGAAATATATAAAATAATCAAGATAACCCACCACCTTTAGGTGGTGGGAATATCTTGATTTCGGGTGCGGGGTTATAAGCCCCGTACCCGGAGAGCTGCGTTAGCAGCGATTTTATAACGAGCAAAAAGCGAAGCGTTTGCGAGTTTAACTTGTACGTTTCCTTTTATACGATAAAGATATGAGAAATGGCAGAGTGGTGGGAAAGATTCTTCGCTTCGCTCAGAATGACAGGAAAGGGGCACTCAGAATGACAGGAAAGGGGCACTCAGAATGACAGGAAAGGGGCGCTCAGGATGACACTTGGAGGAGTCAGCGAGAACCGTCTCCGTTGACTTCCATCTTCAGGAGGTAGAAGCCCTGGCCGGCGTTTTCTATGCAGCCAAGGAGCTGAAGCTTCAGGAGCTCCAGCATAAGATCGGACAGATCACAGCCGGTTTTTGACGCGATTTCATTGATGCTTACGGGATTGTAGTCAAGACAGCGGATTATCTTTAGCTGCATTTCGCTGAGACCGCTGAATTTATTTAAGTTCAGCTTCCTGTGTTTATTCCGGCCGCTTTTTATTAAGCCCAGGGCTTCAAGGATGTCCTCCGGACAGGTGGCGATCCCGGCACCGTCTGCTATTAAGGTATTGCATCCGTGGCTCAATGGATCGGTGATTCGCCCCGGGACTGCAAAAATATCCCTTCCCTGCTCCAGGGCAAAGCGGACGGTTATGGAGGTTCCGGATCTCTGTCTCGCCTCTACCACGAGAAGTACATCGGAAAGAGCTGAAATTATCCTGTTCCTTTGGGGAAAGAGAGCTGCCCTGGGAGGAGTTCCCGGGGGATACTCGGAGATAAGACCTCCTTTTTCCAGAATCCTTTCGTAGAGATAACGGTTTTCTGCAGGGTATACCACATCGATACCGCAGCCGAGGATTCCGAAGCTGGATCCGCCGGACTTAAGAGCAGTACTCTGGGATATGCCGTCTATACCGCGTGCCATGCCGCTCACTATCTGCACCCCATGCTTTGCAAGCTCTTTAGCGAAATATTCGGCTGCGCCTCTGCCGTATTCGCTGTTATTTCTGGAGCCTATTATAGATACCGTCTTTTTTCCGGGATCAGGGAGACAACCCCGGACATAGATACCATCCGGAGCGTTCGGGATGTTTTTCAGCTTCTCCGGGAATTCCGGCTCCAGAGCGCAGATATATCTTATTTTTGTTTCAGACATCCCATATTCCCTTTCCCGTGGTCCTGTAAGAAATGGCTTCGCTTAAATGTGCGCAGCTTATATTGTCCGAGTGGTCGAGATCCGCAATTGTTCTGGCTGTGCGGAGTATCCTGTGATAGCCTCTCGCTGAAAGAGAAAGCGCCTTAAAGGATTCCCTTAGGAGCTCCTCCTCCGTCTCTCCCAAAGGGCAGAAAAGCCTGATATCATCTACGGTCATTTCAGAATTAAATCTTATCTTCCTTTCCTTAAAGCGTTTCTTCTGTATTTCAAAAGCCTCTGTTACCCGGGCGCGTATTGTTTCCGAGCATTCTTCTTTAACAGAGTCATCATTCAGTTCGTCAAAAGAAATCTCATCCACATAGCTCACGATGTCTATCCTGTCCAGAAGAGGTCTGCTTACCCTGGAGAGATATTTTTTAACCCCTATTTCACCGCAGGTACATCTCTGCCCCGGATAGTAGCCGCATTTACAGGGATTCATAGCCGCCGCAAGAAGAAAATCTGCGGGATACGTATAGTTGCCGCTTGCTCTTGAGATATGTATCTCCCTGTCTTCAAGGGGCTGTCTAAGTATCTCAAGGGTATTGGCGTCAAATTCGGGAAGCTCGTCAAGGAACAGAACCCCTCTGTGGGCGAGGGATATATCGCCGGGCTTTGGTATGCTGCCGCCTCCGGAAAGAGCCTGTGAGGATACGGTATGATGAGGACTGATGAAGGGTCTCTCCGTTACCACTCCGCTGCCCAGTATCCCTGCGATACTGTGTATTCCCGTGATCTCCATACACTCCTCTTCGGTAAGGGCAGGAAGAATGGAGGGAATACATTTTGCCATCATACTCTTTCCTCCTCCGGGAGGTCCCACGAGGAGGATATTATGCATTCCCGAAGCGGACACCTCAACCGCTCTCTTTGCCGCCTTCTGACCGCGGATGGAGCAGAAGTCGTGACCGTGTCTTTGTCTTCTTTTTAATAATTCCCCTATGTCTATGTGTACGGGTTCAGGCTTCCTTTCACCTGTAAGGAGCTCGAGGGTCTCATTCAGGCTTTGAACCCCTATTACCTCTATCCCGGGAGCGGCCCCGCCTTCCTCGGCGTTTTCCAGAGGCAGGATAAAGCGCTTATAGCCCTTTTCACGGGAATGAAGGACCATCGGAAGGATCCCCTTCACGCTTAAGACCTTGCCGGAAAGGGATAACTCTCCGGCAATGACAGTATCCGAAAGTATCTCCGGTAGTATCAGTCCCATAGCGGTAAGAAGAGAAACCGCCACCGGAAGATCATAGTGGGAGCCGCTTTTTCTTTGATCCGCGGGACTTAGGTTTACGGTGATACGCTTGGGCGGCAGGAAAAAACCGCTGTTTTTTAATGCGGTGCGGATACGTCCCCGGGATTCCTTTATCTCGCTTCCCAGAAATCCGACCATTTCAAAGACAGGCAGACCGCCCTCCGACACGTCCGCCTCTACAGATACTTCACGGACATTGATGCCGTGGAGCGACATAGAATGAACAGAACTGAACATAATACACTGATCTCCTGAAGGAATATAAATAAATATGGAACAACTCATGCAGAACGCATGACGCAAGGGGAAATCCCCGAACGAAGAATAAAGTATCACCGATCTCCCGGGATGTCAAGGGGATGTGGTTACCTGTCCTGTAAATCCGTTATACTGTTGCCGCCTTTTGACAGCACCATTTTATTATCGGGGATATGGCCCTTTACAACCGTTCCGGCACCGATAATGCAGTTGTCCCCGATATCGCTGTCTCTTAAGATGATGGCGCCGGCTCCGATCCAGACATTTCTCCCTATCCTCACAGTCCCGTCAACAAAGCCTTTGATGACGCCGTTTTTCCCGTATTTATGATCATGGTCAAATATACATACGTTGGGTCCGATGGATGTGCCCTCGCCTATGGTGATCTCATTATGGCAGATTATTATCGAATTCCTGTTTATGAATACATTGTCGCCAAGCAGTATTCTTGCTCCTTTTTTGCAGGCAAAATAAACATTGGGACGGCACTCCGATCTGCCGATCTTTACGCTGCCGCCTCCTTCTGCCTTTACCGTCATGCTGATCCTCGATCCGGTAAGCGGGACATCCGTTCCCCTGAGCCTTAAAAGGAGCGCCTTCAAAATATAGGGAAAAGCTGTTTTCATATTTCAGGTTTCCTCCTGTCTGTCCGGGTTTATCCCGAGCCTGTCACAGAGCGCACGGTATTCTTCGGGAGTATTTATATTACAAAGGATATCCTCGGGAAGTCCGCTGCCCTCTAAGCTTATATACTTTGTCCGTACCTCCCGGAGGAGATCCATCAGACGGTATCTGCCCTCCGCAATGTGCTTTTCAATGACCGGGAGTATCTGACGGCTGTATATCCCGCACAGAGGATGTACTCTTTCATTATCCTTAAAGACACAGACGTCCTGGCCGGGAGTTATAAAGCGGTTCAGGCAGAACACCGCTTCCCTGTTGAAAAAAGGCAGGTCATATGCGCAGATAAAAACCCGGTCATATACTGCGGATAAAAGAGACATCCGTATACCTTCCAAGGGTCCCACATCCCGGTTTTCATCCATTATCACCCTGAGACCGTATCCGGAATAGTCATTATTTACGGAGGATGCTATGAAAACCTCTGGACATACCGATAATTCCTGTATCAGGTGACCTATAAAGGTTTGATTTTCAAGCATAAGGAGGGCTTTATCACGGCCCATCCGTTTAGATTTTCCGATAAGTATTGAAGCTGACAGTTCCATGGTTTTCCCTTTTTCGTAAGTATTATATCATAATGCGGGAACGTGAACCATCAGGTGTCTTTTAAGAAGCGCATAAATATGGTACAATCCAAAGATTGCAGGTAACCGTTCAGGACGGTCACAATGGCGTTAAGTTAAGCCTTTTGTCATCCTGAGCGGCAGCGACGCATATCCCACATCGG
>CAMVGV010000104.1 GCA_947167135.1 uncultured Lachnospiraceae bacterium | reverse complement strand
ACTTTCCGGGCTAATGTTTGAATTATTTTGGGACATTTTCAAAAATGCTTGACACTATTGAATATGGAGAACTCATTATGAATATTGAATATGGAGAACTCATTATGAAAAAAGTATTACAACTGGTAAGTGACGATTTTGAAGATCTGGAACTATGGTGCCCGGTCATGAGGCTCCGTGAAGAGGGAATACAGGTTGACCTTGCAGCGGAAAAGCCCGGGAAATATCACGGGAAATACGGTGTCCCCTGTGAAGTGGGGCTTTCCTTTAAGGATGTAGATCCCGGAGATTATGACGGAGTACTTGTACCCGGAGGATGGGCTCCGGACAAGCTCAGGCGTTTTCCGGAAGTGCTGGACATCGTAAGGAAAATGGATGAGGAGAAAAAGCTTATCGGTGAGATCTGCCACGCGGGATGGGTTCTCTGCTCTGCGGGGATACTGAAGGGCAGAAGGGTAACCAGCACACCGGGAATAAAGGATGATATGGAAAATGCCGGTGCCGCCTGGTTTGACGAAGCCTGTGTTGTTGACGGGAATATCATATCCGCCAGAAGACCTCCCGATATTCCGGAATATTCAAAAGCACTGGTGGATTTTCTTTTAACGGGTGAGTAGAAAGGGTTGACCGTTTTATTATGTCTGGGAGAAGGAGAAAAGGGTCGAGTACGGGCTTTTTATTATTAATCATAATCGCAGCGGTTCTTTTGTCGGTTGCGCTTCTGGCATTCATGGTCATTACCGGTAACGGTGTGAATTCCAATCCGGTCACACAGAAGGTAAACCGTGAGATCACGAAAAAGGCGGTGGAGACCGTTATTCAGAAGGAGACCGGGACGGACAAAACCCTTGACGATATAAAGGGTCAGATGTCAGAGGAAGATGCAAAGGAAGTTGATATTATAATAAATCAATACGCTGATCAGGGACTTCTGGCTGAGGCTCTGGAGATATATAAGAAGAACGGCGGAGACATAAATGCAACCGCAGATGAAATGAAGGATAAGGTCAGTGCTGAGGATATGGCAAGACTATATGAGCTGTATGAAAAATACGGTGACACTATCAAGTAGGCCGAAGGGTGGCAACAGGGTACAGAGGAGAACTATATGGATTTTCAGGCAATATGTGACGGATTTGCTGCAATGACCTGTGTAGTGTCAGTCGAAAAGCTGGAAGGGGGAAGGTACGGGAAGATACGTCTGGTGGCCGGAAATAAGGCGTACATTGCCAGTGTTGAGCAGCCTGTCCCCGGTACGACAATGCTGAACAATACCTTTATTCCGAACAGCGAATACACCGATTACATCACCAGAGATCTGAATTTTGAAGATTACTGCTACCGCTCTGCCGTCTTAAAAAAATGTCTGCATTCATACGTTCATCCGGACCGGATGAATGTATGGTTCAATATGACCTTTCTTCCCCTTGAACCCGATGACGGAAATATCTGTTACTGTACTTATACTATGGAGATAAATGCTGAAGCAGACACGGAGAATATGTCGGATATTTCCGGAGAACTTGCATCCAAGGTTCTTCAGACAGGACTGAAGCTCAGGGGTTCAACGGATATTAAGAGCACCTTGAAGGAGGTTATTGAGGATATCCGGCATATATGCGATGCTGAGATCTGCTGTGTGCTGCTGATGGACAAAAAAACAGAGAGCTGTGAGGTGCTAAGCGAGGCCCTGTCGGATGATACAGAGCTTGTTTCCATGGAAGAATATATTGATGAGTCCTTTTATGCAATAGCCGATTCCTGGGAGCAGACCGTGATCGCCGGGAGTAATTGTCTCATAGCAAAAAATGAACAGGATATGGAGGTTGTGAAGGAGCGAAATCCCATATGGTATGATTCCATCACATCTGCCGGCGGAAAAAATATAGTCCTGTTTCCGCTTCGCTTTCAGGGGGAGCTTCTCGGGTATATCTGGGTTATTAATTTCAATGCGGAGGATACGGTAAAGATAAAGGAGACGCTTGAGCTCACCACATTTATCCTGGGTTCGGAAATAGGGAGCTACCTTTTAATAGACAGGCTCAGGATCTTAAGCTCCCGTGATATGCTGACCGGAGTTATGAACCGTAATGAGATGAATAATTTTGTAGACAGCATGGATACGGGAGAGGAAGAAGATGGAGAATGTGTTGCTGTAATATTTGCGGATCTTAACGGATTGAAGACCGTGAATGATGAGGTGGGACATGATGCAGGAGACGAGCTTATACGTAATGCTGCGGCCACTCTTCTGGAAATATTTGACCTTTCCAGCATATTCAGGGCGGGAGGGGACGAATTTGCCGTTATTGTGAAGGGAATGAAGGAAGAGGAAATGAAGGGAAGGATCGAAGAGATCAGGGAGCGTTCGGAAAAGTATAAGGGTGTTTCCTTCTCTCTCGGAGGCTGTGTCGTGGAAAACTCCCGTGATGTCCGTACAGCGCTGCGTATTGCGGATGAACGTATGTATCAGGACAAGAAGGAGTATTATGACAGCCATCCCGATGCAAAACGCAGACTTTCCAGGGAGGAATTTGTTGACGTATGATCTTTGATAATTCCATTTTCAGTGTCATTCTGAGCTGCGCGAAGAATCTTTCCCGCTGTAGTTTAGAAACGGTCTTGCCACCCGCACATTAAAAAATTCAATAAGGGGTCCCATAAAGAAGGCGGTTATAATGGTTCCGATCCCTGCGATGGTGGGTATCGCCAGGGGCTTTCCGCCGGACAGGAGGAAAAGTACTGTTCCGGTCAACACGCATACAAGGTCGGTTATTATACGGACGTATAAGAACCGGCCTTTTTTCCATGTATTGCATATGATAAGTGCAACAGCGTCATAGGTAGACACGCCGAGATCCGCGGTCATATAAAAAGCGGAGCCGAAGCATATGATCACTATCCCGATAATGAGACAGAGTATTCGTACCGCTATTGAGGGGGAAGGAAGGAGCTTTTGCAGCGCCTCATAGGTAAACTGGGTGATGTAGCCCAAGAGAAACAGATTGATAAAGGTGGCGATGCCGATATAATGCCTGTCAAAAACAAGGGCAAAAATAAGCAGCACCGCATTTGCGATGACATAAAGGTTTCCGAAGCTTATGGGAACCAGAGCATCGAGACCTGCCATAAAGGACTGGAAGGGATCCACTCCGAGAGCAGCGATCTTAAATATTCCCACGCTTATGGCACATATAATAACTCCGAAAAGGGACATTAGGATTCTTTTTTTCATTGCTATAGTATAGCCCGTCTTTTGAAATCCGTAAACACCGGGCAGCGAATATGAATATTGCCATCTGACACAATCTTGCACTATTGACTGATCAGTGAGTATTTTTCAGTTGCAAAGTATGTACCTTTTGGGGTAAAATGCCTAAATGATGCTTTTATATATTGTTTTATTGATAATTTCGTTCATCGCGCTAATAAAGGGTGCGGATATTTTTGTGGACGGAAGTACGGGAATTGCAAAGATATTTCATGTCTCGGGTCTTGTAATAGGACTGACGGTTGTTGCCCTCGGAACGAGCGCGCCGGAGCTTGCGGTAAGTACTGCGGCTGCAATTCAGGGTTCTAATGAGATCGCCTTAAGTAATGTTATCGGATCCAATCTTTTCAACACCCTGATGGTTCTGGGCATAGGAGCCTGTATACGTTCCCTTCCGGTGGAGGAGAGCGTGATAAAGAGGGATTTTCCTGTGTCCATCATAGCAGCGGTTTTCGTGCTGATCGTAACGGGGATCGGAGTTCTTCCGATTAAGTTCACCACAATGGGAATGTCGGATAATACCGGGATCTTGGTAAGGCCTGCGGCTATCGTTCTCATTGTGGGATTTGTGGTCTATCTCGCATCACTCATCATTGAAGCCGGCAAGAACCCGGAAGCAGAGGAGGCTTCCGAAAAGATCAGTGTCCTGAAGAGCGTTATTATGATAATAGGCGGTATTGGCCTGATCGTCGCCGGAGGACAGGGAGTGGTCTTCAGCGCCCAGAACATTGCCAGAAGCTTAGGACTGTCGGAAACGCTAATCGGACTCACCGTCGTGGCGGTTGGTACTTCTCTTCCCGAGTTGGTCACATCCCTTGTGGCAGCAGGAAAGGGTGAAACTTCCCTTGCCGTGGGAAATGCGGTGGGCTCAAATATCTTTAATATAATGTTCATTCTTGGAGTATCAAGCTCCATTAATCCTGTCAGCGCCAACGTTGCATCCACATATGACATGCTGATAATGATAGTGATAAGCCTTATTAGCTGGTTCTTTTGTGCTACGGGCCGAAAGATAACCCGTTTGGAGGGAGCATTTATGGTGCTCTGCTATATCGGCACCATGGTATTTGCGATCATGAGATGACGGATTATTTCGATCTCATCCGCAGTAGTCTTGAAGGAAAGATAAAATGGGAACATTTAAGAGTCTGGAAGAAGCCAGGATGTATTTTGAAGCAGACCGTTTCGCCACAGAAAACGGAATGGTCATAGATGAAATGGATGAGAGCCTGTCCGTATGCAGCATGATGCTCACAGACAGTCATAAAAACGCCAACGGAGGCATAATGGGAGGAGTGATATATACTCTTGCCGACTTTGCTTTTGCCGTGCTTGCCAATAACATCCATAAGCCCACTGTGGCACAGCAGGTCAGCATGAATTTTCTCTCATCCCCCAAGGGGAAGAAGCTTATAGCTTCAGCGTCCTGCAGAAAGAACGGCAAAACCTCCACAATAATAAATGTTGATGTAAAAGATGAATCGGGAAGGGATATAGCGCTCTTTACCGGTACGGGTTTTAAATTGTAGAAGGTAGTACTGTCATCCTGAGCGAAGCGAAGGATCTGAAACAAAGCACTGTCATCCTGAGCG
>CAMVGV010000103.1 GCA_947167135.1 uncultured Lachnospiraceae bacterium | reverse complement strand
GATTCTTCGCTTCGCTCAGAATGACACTGTGTGTAGTAATAGAATTTCACTAACTAAACGCCATTGGAACCGTTCCCTTTGACTCCCCTCGTGTATTGATTCCAGTATCTTTTGATATAGTCTGCATCATATCGTCCGTTAAGGTACTCTTCAATTAGAGCCAGCTCATCCATCAACTCAATGGCACGGTATCCTTTGTCTTTATTCTTCGGATCGAAAAAGGTCAGGTTTAAAAGCTTTCTGATATTATCCAGATAAAAATATCCGTTATCCCTTTCAGATTCATGATTTAAATATTTTTCGTGAGCTCTAATAAGTCTTGCCACATCTCCGTCAATATTTGACAGTTGCTCAAAAAAGGAGAGACCGTTCCAGTTATCTCTGTTCATAATGCATACCTTTCGTAATGTTTCTGAAAAGTTACAACCTTCAAAGCTTTTGACGTCCTGATCATTTGATCCAGTCAAAAAGGATTTGGGATAAAGTATCTATGGTCTTTTCATCTGTGATAAGCCTTCCGTGACCACCCAGCGTTCTGTTTCGCTCGATATTCGGATGCGCTTCCCAGACCACCTTTGGCGGGTCGCAGTCGATCAGAATATTTCCACCAAAAATGTCTTTGTATTCTGATCCATCATCATACAGCATATGTTCCATATCAATATGCATTTCCTCGTCAATACATACCTTTTTCCTTTTTATATCGATACAGAATTTGATCATATCGGGGAAAAAACGGTTGCCGTTCTGTATCAGATTCTCAAGCGTCTCTTTTTTTTGTAATACCATTCTTGTACATCCTTTCAAAAGAAGTCAAATAGAACCGTCCAAATGGCGTTAAGTTAGTGCCATTCTGAGACTACACAATGTCATTCTGAGGGCGAAGCCCGAAGAATCTTTCTCTACGGAAGAAAAGATCCTTTCTGTTGCTTCGCAACCCCTCGCCGGGGCGGCATCCCACATCTCCGATGTGGGATATGCGTCGCTGGCGCTCAGGATGACAAAAGGCTTAACTAAACGCCATTGGAACCGTCCCCGTTGACTCCTTCATGATAACATAGTACGGGCAGGTGTCAAAAACCGGGCTCATTTTTTTCAGTCACCTGTATATATTTTTAGAGGATTTAAGATTAACTCCAAAAACATCTTGAAGGAGGATTAACATGCCTAAATTATCGGAAAAGACCCTGGATAACATTATTTTTGCAACACTGGATTCACTGGACTCTGACCTTAGCACCTGGACAGAAGACGACCTTAAAAAAAAGCAGGAACACTTTGAAAAATCCCTTTCAGAGATCGAAGACAGACTGAAAAAAAACAAGAAAAATCCCGAAAAGGATCCTTCCTATCTTATAGTCCGCGACTGGATAGAGATCGAAAAGCGCTCCCTCTGGGCAAAGCGCAACGTTAAACGCCTCAGGAGATATTTTGATGAAAAACCGGACGATATAAGTGCTGAGGACTGGCAGAAGGAAAAAATAAAGGCTGCCGCAGAGATCCTTGAATTTGCGGAAACGACCAGACCCTACAGTCTCGATAAGTCCGGATACAACGAGGCCATCAATGCAGTCAACTATTCATACATAAGCACCCCTGATAGGAAATCCCGTGGCTTTAAGATGCATGCAGCCACCGGCTATGATAATATTGCCCTTTTAGGAGATGCTGTAAGTCAGTATCCCTTCCCGGAGATCAAAGCAGATCCCGGTAAGCATAAGGAAATAAACAGAGAACGCGCCGATATAACCAAATCCATGTTGATAATGGATTCTATATGGATGAAGATCCCGGTTTCCGAATTGAGTTCACTTGATTCTAAAAAGTACAAGGATGAGTGGAAAGATAAAGGCTGGGAGCAGAGGCTTAAGCTCGATTTTGATCTTGCAAAACAGGAGATCTTTACAAAACCCGGCTTCACCAAGGAGGCCATTTCAAGGATATCAAAATATCCTTCAGTATTGGAAAGGTACGGGAATGAAACCGGCTTTCTGGAGGAATACTGGTCAAATCTGAAGATAGAAGACAAGGTGCAATTTGACCCCGACCGCGCCGTAACGGAGGATGAATACAAGAGCCTTTCTTACAGCCATAAACTCAAAATTGATAAGGCGTCAGCGGAGAAGTATTTCGGAAATCTTTCAGCAGTTGAGAAATACAGAGAATCTCCTAATGATGCAAAAGAATACTTCATTAAAAACGGACTGGCTCCTGAGGACGGGACTGCCCTGAATAAGGAAAATCCCAAATTCATTGATAGCATTTGGAAGGATCTGGATCTCGAAAAGAGAAATAAGCTGGATAAAGAACGGTTTGACAGAGAATATAGTGATCTTGACTTTACTAAAAAGCTCCAGTTTGATAAAGACAGAGCCATGAAGTATCTTAACAGCCTGCCCCCAAGCACAATGTATAAAGAAGCCGATACTACGTCCCTTGAGATATTCAGAAGCTGGCCCTTGTCCCTTGAAGTTGCTAATTCTATCCAGAAAAATCATCCGGATTTTATGGATAGGTACTGGGAAAAGCTGGATCTAAAGGAAAGATTGGCCTTTGACGAAAAGCGCTTCAATAAAGAATATCCCGCTCTGCCCTGGGAAACAAAGGAGAAATTTGATAAGACACGGGCTGAAGAATACTGGAAGAAGCTCTCTCCTGTTGAAAAATACTGGGAGAACAAGAATAAGGCCTTTGACGACTTCAAGAAAAATCCGATCAACTGGAGTGATGTCACAAATATACAGAATGCAATAGGGGAAAAAGAAGGGATAAAAGCCGGTGATCAGTTTAAAAAAGACTACTGGAATTTATTCACCGAAGAGGAGCAGGTTGAACACTATCTTGAGGAGCTGAACAACCGCGCAGGTTATTTAAGCAGTAAAAACAAAAACGATTCTAAAGTATGGACGGAAATACTTAATTTAGGCCACAAAGCCTATGCCGATTATCGTTGGAATAAAGCAGAAGCACCGTGGAAAATGACCTGGGATCCCGACAGGGCCGTTAAAGAGTTCGTTGAAAAGGGTATTACTCTGAAAGAATTGGAGAAACAGGGTTTTACAGCTACTGACAGAGAGCGCTATCTCCAGCGCCTGACTCCGGATAATAAGCTTACTCTTGCTCCTGAAGTCTTTGAAAAAGAGTGGCAGGAAAAGACCTGGGATGAGAAGCTTTCTTATCACCGCAATGAAACCTTAAAGCGCTTTAATGATGCAAATACCCTGGCTGATAAGATAAAGATTGATAAGCAGCATACCTTTGATGACCTTAAGGAAAAGAGGACAGCATTATCCGAAATAGCTGATGAAAATATCCGTGATGAATATTTCTTCTCCCTTTCGACGGCTGAAAAGAAGGAGCTTTACGAAGATTATTATAATGAGATATGGAATAACGGAACATACGAGGAAAAGAAGAAACTTGACAGTGAACGCACGAATGCTGAGATATTCGAACCTGCGTCCTATGATGAAAAGCTCCGTCTGAGCCGCAATGACACCCTGGACTGGCTCGCTAAGCAGCCGGAGGATAAAAGATATTTCGAACATCCCGAGGATGCACTGGAATTGAAGGAAAGGGAAATTGAAAGGAAAGGCAGGGAAGTCCTTCAGGATGAGGGAAAACTCAGTAAAGAAACAACGGATGCTGAGAAAAAAGCAAAGGAATACGTAGACGGGATCACAAATAAAGAAGGGAAGATAAAGCTTAAGAAAGAAACTGATCTCTTTACTCTTTCGGCTAATCTCTTGCTCGCGGATAAGGCAACAATAGATGATCTTTACAATATCGGACGTATAGCGCACAGGGCTGCTTTCAGCAGTGAGGACAGATCAAAAGCTGTAAGCTCAGAAGAGATAAGAAATATTGTACATAATAGCTTTGCTTCTGAAAAGAAGGTACTTGAAAGCACTGTTATAGATAATATACCCCGCTCACTTGATGATAACACCAAAAAAACTTTTAAGTTTAAGCTGAATGAGGAGGGTTATGTAGTACTTCCGAAGAGTGTTAAGGAAGATCTGGCGAGAATGATACGAGGCCTTAATACGGAGGAGAAGAGATTAACAACAAAATATGAAACAGGAAAAGATATCGTTAAGGATCATAATGATGGCTTAATACAGGGAAAGAAACTGTTTCAGGAGAATCCGGGCTTAAGAAATATTGACCTTGAGAAGATCGCAAAGGATAAGAGTGATGCAAAGATTGCGATAGAAAAAGCAAATCATGATGCGCTCGTCAATATGAAGGACGGAGTGGATTCCCTTAAGGAGCAGTTCGGATCCTTAAGAAGCCATGGACCTGCCTTCCTTGATTCAAAGCAGTACAAGGATATGAAGACTGCCTACAATAATTTTATAAAGGCTTATGATAATGTGCTTCAGGGAAAGCACCCTAACGGCGAAGTGAATGATACCCCGGAACGGCTGTCTTTCGAGGACCGTGCTGCACTTGCATCCCTGCAGGAGCAGATGTCACGGGCTGCAGACACATATACCGCAGCAAAGCGGCAGCAAAAGAGCGGCGGTATCGATAAGCATTCAAGTGACCAGGGGAAAGATCGGCTTTCATTTGCGGACGCCCTGTCGGAATTCAAGCTGACCCCCGGTATCACGGAAAAGATCAACAATATTACCGTGGAAGTAAAGGGAAAGAAAAAAGGCGAGGTCAAAAAGGTTTCTCTTAAGGATCTTGAAAAGGGACAGGACCGCGGCCGTAAGCATCTTGATTCCCGTATAAAGAAGCTTACAGAGAAGGAACTCAGCAGGAAGCCGGCTGCGAAGAGCATAACATAACGTCATCTTGAGCGAAGCGCCCCCGTCATCCTGAGCGCCAGCGACGCTTATCTCACATCGAAGATGTGGGATGCCACCCCGGCGAGGTTTATCCCACATCGAAGATGT
>CAMVGV010000102.1 GCA_947167135.1 uncultured Lachnospiraceae bacterium | reverse complement strand
TAAGATGTAAAAAACTCCTTACCATGTGATGGCAAAATCATCTTACCGCGCACAGCTTACGATAACTAACGGCAGATTTCGGCATCTCATAGGTCTTGTCGATGTCAGCCTCACCTATGCACCGGAAAGTCTCCGGAAACTTGATAACTAACGGATCAACTGTTCTCATAACGGCAGGATCCCTCGTATAAAGGATTGCCTTATCCTCCGCCGCATTGAAATTTATGATCGTTTCCTGTTCCAATCTTGATAAAGTCATACCTTTCCCTTTCTGATAACTTCATGTTTTCCATACTTTCTTTGATCACTTCTTCTCCCAGACAATCTCATAACCAAGGATCTCCGCCAGTTCCTTTACTTCCTTATAGCGGATGGTTCCCCTGGCAAGCTTGTCCGAGAAATTTGACCTGCTGCAGCTCCAGCTTTTCTTCCGGTGGAGCACGTCAAGCACTTTACCTATAGTCATACCTTCCCTGACGATATAGGACTTGATCTCAGATCTTACATCCATGTATCCCCCTTTCATAAAACCAGTTGATAAGTAACCGCCATATCCCCGGTATCTGTCCTGTCCCTGTTCTTCCCATAGGTTGCCTACAGCGACGTGCCTGTCCCGCTCGCGTATCCCAGAGGATACGGTCTTCGCTTAACATCTTTACGATAGGACGTACTTTTCCCGGTATGGCTATTCAGTTTTCGCATCGGAACGATTTCCGAAACCTATTAAACACCCGATTTGGAGAAAACCTTGATTTTCCCGAAAAGTCGTAGTTTCATAAAAAATCAAAAAACTACGATATTTCGTAGAAATGCCTTAAACCCCTTGAAAATACTTGGATTCGTGGTAAACTAATCCCTGTTGTTCCGGTCCGGAGCAACGGTCCTGATTATCATCAGTGATCACATCCACATTTTTTACAGGGGGAAATAAGATGTTTGTAAATATTCCGGTCAATGAAAGGCTTATTGATCTCCGCTCCGAGTTTCACCTTACCCAGGAAGAACTTGCAGAGGCCATTAATCTGCCAGCGACCACCTATAGCGACTATGAACAGGAAGGGAATCCCATACCACATGAAGTCATCATTGCACTTGCAAAGTATTATGGTGTTTCCACGGACTATCTGTTGGTACTAACGGACAACAGGGATCCGGGAAATACGGACTTACGCTCCCTGCGGTTGAGTGATCCTGCCATTGCCTTTCTACAGAATAAAGACACTAATACCAGGCTCCTTTCCGAGATAATCTCCCATGAAGCTTTTGCTGAACTGCTTCTGGATGCAGAGGTTTACGTGGATGGTTTTTTTGAAGATGGCATACATGCTTACAACAATGTAATGAATGCGGCAAGGATAAAGGTTGAAAAGGCAGCAAACGGCAAGAAGGATGCCTATACCCAGATGCTTGGGAAAGTGTGCCTCCTACAGGATGATTACTTCCCACATTTGCTTACAAAGGATCTCTTGCCAATACTTTCAGATATCAGGGAAGCACACAAAAAGGACTCCTCCACGTCTGACGGCTTATTCAGTGAGAAAAACCTTAACAGGATCATAGAAACCGTGCGGAATACCCCTGGCGGATCCTTGAAGAAATGCAGCGTCTTTCTGAGTGAACTGCTGCACATAAGAAAAACCCCTGCTAATCTTGAACTGGCCGAGAAAACCATGGAAGAGCCCTCTGCCGAAAACATGGCAGAGCTTATGAACCATTCACCCATGATTGGTGATAATGCAAGGAAGCGGAAATCAAAAAAAGAAAAGTGAAAGAAGGGCGGATGCGGTCATTTTCCCGCAATCCGCCCTCCTCATAGACAGGATTACAATTCATCACTTCTTTTATCTTTACGTCTGTTTCTGACCGGTTCCTGTTTAATAGACGAAATCTCCATATCAGGTACTGTTATCTTTGTCTTGATAACTTTATCAATACACTTCACGATCTCTTTTCTGTTGCCATCATCATGCCAATAAACCCCAAGTGACGTACCATCCTGGCTGGCTGAAAATGCATGACCGGCAGATGCCATTACCTGGGTAAGCGGAACCCTATTATTTATGCAGGTGGATATAAACCAGTGTCTTAGATCATGCAGCCGATATAGTTGGAATTCCCCCTTCTCCTGCGCCTTTCTGACTTTATTGCAGCGAACCTGAAATTCATTAACCCTTCTGTCAGCTTTTGATGGAACAGGAGGGTAATGATCCACAAGATTCACCTTTGTCATATAGACCAGATCATCCCCTTTAACCTTTCTACCAAGATATTTCTCCTGTTGGTCACGAACATATTTTAACATTATAGACAGAGGCTTCGGCATAGCAGTCCACCGTTCACGTCTTTCTTCCGGAGATTTCCCCTCATCATTTCCGTTTTTAGGGGTTTTCCACTCCCAGCATTGATTATCATTACCTTTTTTCTTCTGGGAGCGCTGCTTTTCTATATAAATCCTGTTATCATCCCAATGAACATGTTTCCACTTTAACCCCAGAATCTCGCCCCTGCGCATACCTGCCAACGAAGCAAGCCCCACTATCGCAAAGATACTGTAATCCTTTTCATGATCAAGCATAATGCGAAGGATATCGTTCATATCCTCTATCGTCAATTCCGTCGGCACAAAACGTTCTTTTTTCCCCACCTCGGCATCCGGAACAGGATTCTGATGAATATCGTAGGTGTTGTAATTTTTCTTCATCCACTTAAAAAAGTGGTTCAGCATACTTTTTATCTTTTCGATTGTATTGTTAGATATTGCTTCATATACTGCATTCTTCACCCGGCACCATTTGAAAAAATCCTCAATTCTCCCGGTATCTATATCCCGCACATCCTCGTCTCCGAAATAAGCGGTCAGACGGCGCATATAACTCCCCTGGCGTTCTCTGTGGGACGTACTCCATTCATTAGAATAGTAAGCCATATATTCCGATATAGACTTATTAAAGGGGATTTTCCCGGTGGAGGCCGTTACTTTTTTGCGCCGTTTTTCGGCGCTGTTTTCTCCAAGCAGTGCTTTTGCTTCTTTTAGCGTTGAAACGACCCGTGTAGTTTTAACCTGCCTTAATCTGACTTCTCCTGTTTTCGGATCAGTCTTTTTCTGCCGGCCATAATCCAGAGTTACCACATATTTGTTGTCACTGATACGCTGCTTGATTCCCGGAAAGCCTGTATCCCTGACCTCATTCTTTTTTGCCATAAAAAATATACTCCCATAAATCAGCCAAAATAGTTTTGGTAGTTTTTATGGTAGTATATCATACAAAAATTTATAATACAACAACGGATAAATAGCGTATTTATCACACATTTGCAATAAAACTACGCCTCAAATTTATACCCCATCCCCCAGATGGTCTTTATGAGGTCGCCCTTTTCGCCCATCTTGGCGCGGAGCTTTTTTACGTGGGTGTCGATGGTGCGGGCATCACCGAAATAGTCATAGTTCCATACATTATTAAGAATCTTTTCCCTTGAAAGCGCTATACCCTTATTTGTCATGAAATACATAAGCAGCTCGAATTCCTTAAAGGAAAGCTCCACGCTCTGACCGTCTATGGTAACGGAGTGGGCTGCTTCATCCAGTACGATACCGCTTATCTCCAGTCTCTTTCCCTCGGAAACGGCATTGCTGCGCCTTAGAAGCGCATCCACACGTGCAACCAGTATCTTCGGTGAAAAAGGCTTTGAAATATACTCGTCTGCGCCCAGATCAAAGCCCTGCAGCTCATCACGTTCATCACCTTTAGCGGTAAGCATGATAACGGGAACCTTAGAATATTCCCTTATTTCCTTAAGTACCTGCCAGCCGTCGAGTCCCGGCATCATTACGTCGGTTATTACAAGGGCGATATCCTTGGTATTGAAAAAGAGATCCACAGCCTCCGTGCCGTCCGCTGCTTCTATTATTGTATAGCCCTCTTTCGACAGGAAGTCGGAAACAAGCTTCCTCATCCTGCTCTCATCATCTGCCACCAGTATCTTTATACGATCCATATCTACTTCCCGTTTCTCATCATTGAAAATTTATCCATAGGATAATCCTTCAGGTTCTCAAGCACCTTTCTGTCATCGGCTTTAGAAAGAAGGGCTTCTCTCGGTTTATTGATATCGCTTATATTCTTGTGTCTCGAGGGACCGCCTACACAGCCTCCAGGGCAGACCATACCCTCTATGAAGTCCTCTGTAAGCTTCCCGGCTTTTAAGAGCGCCAGTGCCTTCTTACATTCGGAGCCTCCGGCAGCCTTGAAAAGCTTGATATCCGCTGTATCCTCTCCTCTTTCCTGCATGCACTCGATAACCGCATTGGCAACTCCGCCGCTGCCTGCAAATCTCTTACCCCAGATGGATGACTCCTGATAATCCTCATTAACAGGCTCAAATTTTATATCCCTGGAACGCATCAGTGCGCGGAGCTCACCATAGGTGATAACATAGTCGGCATTATCCTTAACCGACTTGTCCTGTGCCTCTGATTTCTTCGCTATGCAGGGGCCGATAAAGACGGTCACACAGCCCGGTCTCACGGTCTTTAAGTATCTGGACACCGCACACATTGGCGAAACCGTGGATGACATATTCTCCTTATACTGGTCGGGGAAGTGTTTTTTAAGCATATTAATAAAGGCAGGACAGCAGGAGGTTGTCATCTTCCGTCCCTCCTTATAGGCCTCCGACCACTCCTCCGCCTCATAGGCCGCGGTCATGTCACCTCCAAGCCCCACTTCGATCATATCCGAAAAGCCTATCTTCTTTAAGCCCTCACGAATGGACGCCATGGTAATATCCTCCCCGAACTGTCCTTCCGTGGCAGGAGCGCACATGGCTACCACTTCTTTTCCGGCCTTTATCTCCTTAATGATGTCCACAAGGAAGGTCTTGCTTCCTATGGCTGCGAAGGGACAGCTGTGGATACAGTGTCCGCACTGGATGCACTTATCCTCGTCAATCTTACAGTATCCGTATTCATCATATGTAATGGCATCCACAGGGCAGGCCTTCTTACAGGGGCGGACTAAGTGCACTATGGCACCGTAAGGGCAGGCCTTGGCGCAGAGTCCGCACTCCTTACACTTTGCAGGATCTATATGCATATGGGTATCACCGGGCTTTATCGCCTCAAATTTGCAACTGCTAAGACAGGGCTTCCCCAT
>CAMVGV010000101.1 GCA_947167135.1 uncultured Lachnospiraceae bacterium | reverse complement strand
GTACCATGTAAAAAAGTTTTTACCTAACCATGTAAAATTTTGCTTGACATTTGCATGCAGGCTGTCTATTCCCTGTATCCTACTTCTGAAAAGCTGATGAAGGTCTGTGATGTAAGGCACGGGTGTGATTACCTGTTGAATTCTATTGAATCAAAATGATGCGTTTATCCTAGGGGGCATATGTTGTGTTTATAATACAGTTATGATAGAATGAATTAGTATGTGAGAGAGTGTAGGTGTAAATATCCGCTTAATTGCATATTTTTGAGTAAAGTGTGACAGAAATATTTTTATAGGGAGGTACGAATGAAAAACAAAGAGATATGGAAGTTACGCCGAACGCTTGCAATAGTGTTGGCATTTCTCCTGACTATGGCTCAGGCGGGGGTTGTTTTCGCAGAGGATTCGTCACCATCGGGAGCACCGCAGATACTGAGGGCATTGCCCGGAGAGGGAGAGCCATTGGAGGAGGGTAATCCTCCACTAGGTGAACATGAATTAAACGGCTCTGACCACGTTCTTCTTATCCAAAGTGAATTGCCATGGGATTCTAATGCGAATACGGATGTTCTGGATAAATTAAAAGAAGCCGGGCGCATAGATGATTACTATACAGTCAGTGTTGCCGATGCAGCAAAACAGGATTTTTCAAGATTTGATACCCTAATCTTTGCAAATGACCAGTCATCAAAAAGCTATGATGAGTATGACACAATACGTAGATCTTTGGAGGGATATGTATTTGCGGGAGGAACTGTTCTCTTTGGTGCCTGTGATAACGGATGGAAGGATTCAGAGATAGAGGCTCCTCTTCCTCTCGGGATAAAAAAATACAAGGATTATTCCTATTACAACTATATAGAGAGCTATAATAACCCTGTGGTCACAGGAGAACTGACGGACAGGAAAACCCTTTCAGACAATATGCTTTACAGTAATTACTGTAGTCATTCTTGTTTTAAGGTTGAGACATTACCTAAAGATACTGAGATAATATTCCGTTCATCAAATACAGATGATCCTACATTTGTAGACTGTCCCTACGGGAAAGGGCATTTCGTCATGTCCGGTCTTACGTGGGAGTACGGATATACCCACGATGCGGAGTATTCATTAAATGCGATAGATGATTATTTTTTGTACGGACTGTCATTAAGCGCCATCGATGATGCAAAAAGAGAAGGCATCCTGAATCCATTGAAAATAAAGTCCGAATCCAGTTTTTATTATGCAGATGAAAGTAAGTTATATTATAAGGTATTTGCGAGCATTACCAATCCAAACACGGATGCCTCTGTTATAAAACCTTTCGCAACGCTCAATTTGGATGATAATGCAGAAGAAGAGACAGGAGGCACCTTATTAGCAGAGTCAGATATTAAACCCGGTGAGTCCCGGGATATCAGCTGGGTTGTTGGAATTGACAAGAAAGCCTATTCGGATGGAGGAAACTATCCTTATTCCATTACGGCAGGTTCAAACAATACCATAGCCCTTACTCAGGAATTCAACATCTATATTGAAGCTACGAATTATGAAAGCAATGAGTTGAGTTTCCCCAATGATGTATGGAAATTCAATAATTATTCAGATTCCGGTTGTATATTTGATAAAGAAGATAAGCGTGCGCTTACCCAGGGGCTTCCAGCATCATCAAAGAGTGCTATGGAAGAAGAGATAGCTGGGTATGAAAAAAATGGTTCAAACGGCCATTGTTATGGTATGTCAGCTTCTGTGATTCTGAATAAGATGAATGTGGAAAACTTCCCAGAAGACTTTGGAAAGTCAAACCTTGGGGAAATAGATAAGAAAGATATCGAAAAGAGAATATGCTTCTATCATATTACACAGATGCTTCCCAAAGCCAGGGAAGAGGTAACAAATTATATGTATAAATCAGTTGGGGAGCAGCTTTCCTTGTTGGCGGATAAGGCTTCTTTGGTAAAATCCGGTGGATGCCCGATCCTGTTTGATTTTGGTGTGAATGGATACGATAATAACGGTAGTTGTGTGGAGGGATGGGCTCACGCGTTGGTGGCATATGCCCTGGAAACCGGAGAATTTACGGGTATTACAGGGAAAATATATGACCGTAGGGTTCTTATGTATGACTGCAATGCCGTGAAATGGAATCCCGACAGCTGCCTTTTATTTAATGCGGGAACCGATGAGTGGGAGATTCCTAATTACTGCAAAGACGGAAATAACCCCGCGTCAAGTACCAATTCTCGTGCTTATCTCAAGCGTTGTGCGTATAAGCTTGAGGGAATTGATGTGCAGAACAGGAAAACCGGAGCTAAAAACTACAAGGCTGAGCTCAGCTGTAAGAGAAGAACCGCAGCAGAAAGGCTCAAAATCAGAATTAATAATTGGCTTATCGACCTTGCAACCGGGGAGGTTGAAGGGGATGACGAGTTAAAGGTCTACATGGATGCAGCTGGCTCGGGGGAGGGCGACCTGCATATCGTATTGCCTGACGTAGAGGATACATATACACTCACCACGGAGTCGGGCGAACCGGACAGCATTGACATGAATATCCTATATAATAATAAATACCTGGCTGTAAAGGCGGAGTCCGCAACAGGTCTCACATTGGATCCTTCAGGCAAGGTCAGCGTTGAGGGAAGTGATGGAACGATAATGCTTTCCCTTGCTGATGATAACGCTGCGGAGGGAGAGCTTAACACTTACAGGGTTACTGGTAAGGCCAAAGGGGCTGTAAGTATGGAGCTTGATTCCAATGAGGATAAAATTAAGATTGAAGGAGATAATATAGCGGGGCTTGAGCTGGAAGCTTCAGACGGGGAATACATCAAGGGCAAGACCATAAAAGAAAATGGTTCTGTCAGCTTTGATACTGATGGAAAAGATCTAGATGTAAAGAGAAAAATCGGAGATGAGGATGATAACGGAAACGAGGGTGGAGAAGAGAAGGAAAATACACAGACCTATACAATAACCGCATCAGCAGGTGAAGGTGGCAAGATAACCCCGTCAGGAACCGTTACTGTTTCAGAGGGCAATATACAGTCTTTCTCTATTACCCCGGATTCAGAGTATAAGATTTACAAGGTGGAAGTGGATGGCAAAGATGTGGGGGCAGTGTCCACATATACTTTCAACAATGTAAAGGAAGCGCATACTATCCAGGTTTCGTTCCTCGGAAAGGATTATGCGATAGAAACTTTTGAAAACGGTGAGGATAAATATACCATCATCCATCAGGGAAGCGTACGCTCTAATGGGAAGAAGCATTTCCAGAAGGGTAAAGGCAACGATACCTCAAAAAAAGCCTACGATTATGATGTATCCATACTGAAGAATGGAACCGAGGTTTCTAATTCAGAGTATAAGCTTACCTTTAAGAAGAATAAAAAGCCCGGTAAGGGATTCTTTAAGATTAAGTTTAATGGTAAGAGTAATAAAGCACTCAATAAGGCAATCAAAAAGAATAAGTATTATTTTGAGATAAGGTAGTTGTTATATTTTGAAAGTTCAATAGAAGCCTACTGCGCGGTCTATTGCGTCGCGATCCAGAGGACTTTTAAGAAGGCTGAATAAAAAATAACAGATTGATATCCATAAAGGGTTATGAGGAAGTATTTATTTCCCCATAACCCTTGATTTTGTTTACGCGCTTGGCGGCGTAAATTTCTAATGGGTGAAAGTCCCGAATCCACCCTGTAGTGGGAAGGATATAGCCGAAGGCAAGGGTGCCGACTGTGAGGTGAAATCTGTAGGAAGCCGGATGTGGGAACAGGCTAACCACGGGCAGACCTCTGGCCTGACGAACAGAAAACACATGTGAGGTCACGCATGAGGGTAAGACTGCAATACAAGCCGAAGCCAAATAACTACACGAAATCATGCGGAATAGATGTGGCAGGTAGATGGAGGGAAAGAAACGTGTGGTGTCCGGGGAGATCTGTATAGGTTGTCGGGTCTGACAGCAGCCTCTCGAATTCAGAGAAGCCCATGGGGCTAAAATGCGTGGCTTTGAGGGTATCAGAGGTTGAAGTATTAATCATTACTGTCACCTCCGATCTTGAAAGTACCAGCCCCACGGGTAATTCCTTTGCTGCGAACCTCAAGAACAGCCTTGGATGTATCCTGTTTTGACTTACACAGAGAAACCTTATCCTGTCCGTTCCGAAGGACTGTAGTAGCTTACTTTACCGGACAGTGTTACGATGAGTTTAAAAAAGGTGGAGCTGAAGGACCGATGTTCGATATGGTGGACATCGGGCATGGGCAGATTATGCTATTCCGGGATCGTCCATCCGCCGCAGAAATAGAGAAGTTCTCCAACAGCAGGGAGCTGGAGCTTGGAATGCTTTATTACCGTAAGCAGATACTCTTCGCTTTCAAGACGGACACCCTGGGGTGCGTTGATATGACCTATGCTACGCAGCTTACCCAGATTGTAGGCATGCAGGAACTTCATGATTATCCGGAGCCACGGGGAGGCCTTGCAATCAATCTCCTGCTCCTTGATTCCTCCAACGGGGAGATAAAGGATCTTAGGTTTCTTTCCACGGACATCCCTTTCCATAGGAAATTCGCGGAGGTCGTCCGGGATAAGATGGAAGGTATATATTCGAGGACTGCGGACATTAAGGAACTGGAAGCAATATATAAGAAGTACCCCACTTCTGAGGATATGATGAAAGCCTGTGACATAAGGTATAAGTGGAGCTGATACAACAGAAAATCTTATAATAAAAACCGGTTCAGTCAGGGCTGTGGATTCCGACTGAACCGGTTTAATTGTTTAGTGCGCCTCAAATTCTCTCCGGTCACAAAGACCAACGTAGATGCCCCGCTGATAAGAGCGTACCGCTACAGAGGCTTCGTGAGAAGAAAAAATGTCACGCAGATTGTTCATTTCCTCCTGCAGAGAGGCTGGCGCTTTTGCCCTTAGATCATTGAAAGCCTTTTCAAGCCCTTCATCCTGCATTTGGAATTCATGCGAGGAGAAATACCCAGACATCTGCTCGTCGTAGGTCTCCTCAAAAGCTTTGGAAAGAATTATGAAAGTCTTTACACGAAACAGATAAAAGAATGTATAGTAATAGATTTCAAAATAATCTGATTTGTTTTTTACTATGACATATAGTGACATACCCTAAAAGTCGTATAATACACACTCAAAACAATTATGTCAGGTTCATTCCCAGTTTGGTTAGATAGAGGCGATCCC
>CAMVGV010000100.1 GCA_947167135.1 uncultured Lachnospiraceae bacterium | reverse complement strand
GCTGCAGATCAGTGATAAGATATTCTTGAAGCCGGTGAAAAAACACATGAAAAAACTATATTCCGGGGCATGACACGAATCGTATCACGGATGTGACGATACGTTTCTTTTCTTCTTCTTGGGTCTTTGTTACTTTCATACTAACGAACGCAGCTACATATTTTTGAAATATCGACAACCTTATCACCCTTCATCAGCGTGAATTGGGTGGATATAAGCTCCTTAAGAAAGGTTTGCTTCAGCAGATGTTCGTTTGATTTGAGGTAATGCATAATGGCGGCTGTTCTTCGGAGCAGCCGCTTTTATCCTTCCAATACGTTGATCTCGAAAAACGGGAGTTACGTATTGAAAAAACATTGGAATTCCGCTATAGTACACAGAAGTGGTCTTGGGGACCGCCAAAGACGAAACAGGGCTTCAGGACACTTATAATGACCAATAAAGCCTATGAAATTCTGAAGGAAATGTGGGATAATCGCAGGGAAAATCCTAAAACACCGGAAGAATTCAAGGATCTGGTGTTTATAAACCGTACCGGCTATCCGACAAAGAACAGCACCTATGACGCGGTTTTGCGAGTGCTCTACGGATTATAAAAGGCTTTCGAAGGAAGAGGTTACGGCGAAGTTCTCGAACTATCTGGATTCGATGTTTGATTAACGGAAGTCTACGTATGTCGTTTTAAAATTTGAAAAATAGTAGTGAGAAAGGTAGTGGAGCGAATGTTGGAAAGAAAGAAATCCTATAAAATCAAGGGTTGTGAGGTGATTATATGAAACTGGGCATCGTGGGGTTGCCCAATGTGGGGAAGAGCACCCTTTTTAATTCACTTACAAAGGCCGGAGCACAGGCAGCAAATTATCCGTTTTGTACCATAGATCCCAATGTGGGTGTGGTGGCCGTGCCGGACGAGAGGATAGAGCTTCTCGGAAAAATGTATGCTTCAAAGAAGATCACACCGGCAACCATAGACTTTGTGGATATTGCGGGGCTCGTTAAGGGGGCCAGCAAAGGAGAGGGACTGGGAAACCAGTTCCTTGCAAATATCAGGGAATGTGACGCAATAGTCCACGTGGTACGCTGCTTCGAGGATGGCAATGTGATCCATGTGGACGGATCCGTGGATCCTGTGCGGGATATAGAGACCATCAATCTGGAGCTTATATTTTCAGATCTGGAGATACTTGAGAGGAGGATCGCGAAGGTAAGTAAGACGGCCAGGATGGACAAGAGCGCCGCAAAGGAACTGGAGTTATTAAACCGGATAAAGGGGGTTCTCGAGAGTGATCGTCCCGCATTGGACGTGGAGGTAAGCGATGAGGAAGAGGAAAAGCTTATCAAGGGATACGGTCTCCTTACCTTTATGCCTGTGATCTTCGCTGCAAATGTGAAGGATGAGGATCTCTCCGACGACGGTGCTTCAAATCCACACGTTCAGGCGGTGAGGAAGTGGGCGGCAGACCATAATTCCGAGGTTTTTGTGATATCCGCAGAGATAGAATCGGAGATCGCGGAACTTGATGATGACGAGAGAGCGGAGTTTCTCGAAGGACTGGGGCTTACGAAATCCGGTCTCGATAAGCTTATAGAAGCAAGCTACAGGACTCTGGGACTTATGAGCTTCCTTACCGCAGGCGAGGATGAGACTAGAGCCTGGACAATAAAGATGGGAACAAAGGCACCTCAGGCTGCGGGAAAGATCCATACGGATTTTGAGAGAGGCTTTATTAAGGCGGAGGTGGTGAACTACAAGGATCTTCTCCGGGAGGGTTCTCTTTCCGCGGCAAGGGAAAAGGGTATAGTAAGGATGGAGGGAAAGGATTACGTCGTACAGGACGGTGATGTGATACTGTTCCGTTTCAACGTATAGAGAAAGCGGTCTTTTATGGGTGTAAACGATATCTCATTTCCCAATCTGAATATCTATTTGAGTAACGTGCCTAAAAGCTTTACGGTTTTCGGAAGCTTTACCATAGCCCTGTACGGGGTGATAATAGGCTGCGGAATGCTCCTCTGTGTTTTAACGGCAGCCTATGACAGGAAAAGCCGGGGACTGAACCCGGACGAGCTGTGGGACTGTGCTCTTTACGGTCTCATAATGGGGGTTATCGGGGCGAGGATCTACTATGTTATCTTTGCCTGGGACATATACAAGGATGATCCCTTAAGTGCTTTCAACATCCGGAATGGTGGCCTGGCAATATACGGAGGAGTTATAGCAGGATTTCTCACGGTTTTTGTGTTCTGCCGTGTAAAAAAACTCTCCTTTCCGGAAATGGCTGACTCCGTGGCTCTGGCCTTTCCGCTGGGACAGGCCATAGGGCGCTGGGGGAATTTTTTTAACAGGGAGGCCTTCGGGGGATGGAGTGAAAATCTTCTGTCTATGAGACTTCCGCTTGCCGCGGTGCGGGCATCGGACGTAAATCCCGACATTATGTCCCACGTAACGGAAAGCATGGACTATATACAGGTACATCCGACCTTTCTCTATGAATCCCTGTGGAATACTGTACTTTTTATAGGACTCTTTTTCTACAGAAAGCATAAGGCCTTTCCTGGCGAAATATTTATGCTGTATCTCTTTTTCTACGGACTTGGAAGATTCTTTATCGAGGCTCTGAGAACTGACCAGCTTATCATGCCGGGGGTTAATTTCCCTGTAAGCCGCATTGTGGCTTTATTATGCATGACAGCATCAGCGGTCATCTGTATAATAATGAGAAAGCGGGGAAGGAAAGGAACAGAGTAGGAATTACGGGGTATCTTCCCTGACAGACTACAGGACAGGACGGATTGGATAAGAGAAACTACAGAAAAGAAATGGATTTGATCGCGGATCTTTACAGGAAGAGCTCGGAAAACGGGGATAAACCCCTGAAACCGGGAGTACTTCTCCATGTCTGCTGTGCTCCCTGTTTTTCGGGTTCCATTGACAGCCTTCTGGACTGGGCGGATATCACGGCTTTCTTTTATAATCCCAATATGAACAGTGAAGAGGAATATGACAGAAGGTCAGCGGAGCTCAGCCGGTACATAAAGGAAGCCGGCTTGAATACGAAGCTTGTCATACAAAGATTTGATGCAGCACCTTTTTACAGGACGGTCCGTGGGCTTGAGAATGTACCCGAGGGAGGAGTGCGCTGCGACAAATGCTTTGCCCTGAGGCTTCGGGAGACCGCCTTATTTGCAAAGGAAAAGGGCTTTGATTATTTTGCCACGACTCTTACCTTGAGCCCCCTTAAGAATGCGGATAAGATAAACCGTATCGGAGAGATAATAGGTAATGACATAGGAGTACAGTATCTGCCGTCAGATTTTAAGAAAAAGGACGGCTTCAAAAAATCCCTCACCCAGTCAGAGAAGTACGGCCTGTACCGGCAGGATTACTGCGGATGTATATATTCCATGAGGGATGAGGTGTCCTGATCACAGCTTCCCTCATCGGGTGGCGGGATAACGACCGACGGAAAGGAATGGCACAGAAAAAATGAAGTATCTTATAGATAAGCTGACGGACGAAGTAAAAAAGGCGTTTTCAGACTGCGGACTGCCGGAAGAGCTGGGACTGGTGACCCCGTCGAACAGACCGGATCTCTGTGAGTTCCAGTGTAACGGGGCTATGGCTGCAGCAAAGAGGGAAAAGAAAAATCCCTATGATATCGCTTTAGCTGTTTCGGAAAAGCTGAAGGAGAGCACGTCATTTTCATCTGTTGAGACCGTGAAGCCCGGCTTCCTTAATCTCAGGGTTTCCGATGAGCTGCTCACAGCCTCACTTTCTGAAATGAATGACAGTGAAGATTGCGGCGTTTCCCTGGGAACCACGAAAAAAAAGATTATGATCGATTACGGCGGACCTAACGTAGCGAAGCCTCTTCATATCGGACACCTCCGCTCCGCAATAATCGGAGAGAGCATTAAGCGTATGGGGAGATTTCTGGGACACGAGGTGACCGGCGACATTCATCTCGGGGACTGGGGTCTGCAGATGGGTCTAATCATTGCTGAACTCAAGGAAAGAAATAAGGAATTCCCGGATTCCATATCGGAGCTTGAAGAGATATATCCTTTCGCATCGGAGAAGTCAAAAAGTGACGAGGGATTTAAGGAAAAGGCTATGGAGGAGACCTATAAGCTTCAGCACGGGGATGAAAAAAATCTTGCGGTCTGGAAGAGGATACTGGAGCTGTCGGTTTCGGATCTTAAGAAGAACTATGAAAGACTGAATGTGGACTTTGATCTCTGGAAGGGAGAAAGCGATGCGGATCCCTATATAGCGCCAATGGTGCAGAAAATGAAGGATGAGGGCTTCGCGGTCATGAGTCAGGGGGCTCTTGTTATTGACGTTTCCGAGGAAGGTGACAGCAAGGAGGTTCCGCCCTGTATGCTATTAAAGTCTGACGGGGCTTCTCTTTATACGACAACGGATCTTGCGACCCTTGTGGAAAGGCAGCAGGATTACGCGCCGGATCAGATAATCTATGTTGTTGACAAGAGGCAGCAGCTGCATTTCACCCAGGTTTTCCGCGCAGCAAAAAAAACCGGAATAGTTCCCTCCGGAACAGAGCTTGATTTCCTGGGGTTCGGAACTATGAACGGTAAAGATGGCAAGCCCTTCAAGACCCGTGAAGGAGGTGTCATGCGTCTGGAGGTTCTGCTTGATGATGTGACCGGGGAAATGTATAAAAAGATGAAGGAGAATGAAGGGATTTCCCTCAGTGATGAAGAGATCAGGGATACTGCAGAGTCTATTGCTATTTCGGCAATAAAGTACGGTGATCTTTCAAACCAGGCTTCAAAGGATTATATTTTTGATATAGATAAATTTACTTCATTTGAGGGAAATACGGGACCCTACATTCTGTATACCATGGTGCGGATAAAGTCCATACTCAGGAAATATGAGGAGCAGTACGATTCAGAGGATTACTCTGCTTTTCAGCTTAAGAATGCGGAAAGCAGCGCGGAAAAGGCGCTTATGCTGACGCTTTCCGCATTTGGAGGGATGATGCATTCGGCATTTAAGGAACTTGCGCCCCACAGGATATGCGCGTATATTTATACTCTGTCAAATGAATTTAACCGCTTCTACCATGAGACCAGGATACTTACGGAAAGTGATGAAGAAAAAAGGAGTGGGTGGATCGCGCTTCTTTCTTTCACGCTAAAGATATTCTCACACTGCATCCATGTCCTTGGAATGAAAGAAGTCGAGAGGATGTAGCTTCGGGAATTCATCAGGAATTCCCGAAGCGTATATGGCAACTCCCGAAGGGAGTTGTC
>CAMVGV010000099.1 GCA_947167135.1 uncultured Lachnospiraceae bacterium | reverse complement strand
GGCTCATCACCTCCGACGGGCAGGCGACCTGCCCGATAGATTTGCCTTTTTCTTCTTTCCTGTCGGGGTCACCACCTCCGGCGGGCAGGCGATCTGCCCGATAGATTTGCCTTTTTCGTCTTTCCTATCGGGCTCATCACCTCCGACGGGCAGGCGACCTGCCCGATAGATTTGCCTTTTTCTTCATTCTTATCGGGGTCACCACCTCCGGCGGGTAGGCGACCTGCCCGATAGATTTGCCATTTTCTTCCTTCCTATCGGGGTCATCTCCTCCGGCGGGCAGGCGACCTGCCCGATAGAATTGCCATTATCAGAGAATGATCTTAAGGGATACATAGCAACCGCGAAGGAGTTTACCATTGACGGGTTCTGTTACCAGTGGAGTATAGTGACCAAACAAAAAGGAATATCGATATTTTTAAGAACGAACTGTTTTCACAGATCGTAAAGAAGTGTTGTCATTCTATCTCATTTTCTGAAGTTTCGCAAGTTTGTATCAACGTAATTCAGCGTAATTGCCGCCATACAGGAAAAGCCTGAGGTTTGGACAAGGATTTTTTCGACTGAACCATATTTATTAAAGAAGCCCAAAAAAATCACATATTATTTGTAGAAAAATATATCTTACATTTTTGATTTTGAAGTGTTAAAATCGATTTTGCACGGTTTGTTTTTGGTTTTGCTGCAAGGGTACGGGGATGATCCCTCTGCCCCATCTTAGGAAAGGAGCTATAATGTATAAAACCGGAGATTATGTTGTTCATAAGGTTGACGGATTATGTAAGATCACTGATATTTCCAGTCTCGATATTCCTGACTGTGATAACGATATCAAGTATTACTATCTGATCCCCACCGAGTCACCCGCAAGTAAGGTCTATGTGGCTGTCGGAACAGGAGAAGGATCTCTTCGCGACCCGCTTACAGAGAAGGAAGCACTTGACGTTATCGATTCATATAATGAGCTTGACGAAATATCCGTTGAGAGTGAAAAGAACCGTCAGAACGCATATTCCCAGGCTCTTGTACAGAATGACGCCACCGAGCTTATGCGCCTTATTAAGACCACATGGCATAGAAAGAGTGAAAGACTGAAGAAAGGACGCACGGCAACCACCGTTGATGAGCACTTCCTTAAGTCCGCAGAGCATGCCCTTTACGGAGAGCTTGCATACGCTCTTGGTATAGAGAGCGGCAATAATATGATCGATTTCATTAAGGCCAGGATATCAAAGTGATACCTTAGATCTGGAATTTTATGTCAACTATCTTTAGAAGGTGGTTAATAATTATAATGTATGGAAAGCCCGGAAAGCTGAATCTGCCTTCCGGGCTGTTTTTTTACTCTAAGTCACCCTGCTGTCAGACCTGTCATTCTGAGGCTGACCTGTCATTCTGAGCGAAGCGAAGAATCTTTAAGATCCTTCGTCGCTCCGCTCCTCAGGATGACAAATAAGCTATCCCTCCTCAGGATGACATATAAGCTATCACTCCTCAGGTGACATAAGCCCTTCACTCCTCAGGATGACATATAAGCTATCGTTCCTCAGGTGACATAAGCCCTTCCCTCCTCAGGATGACATTAGCTGCTGCTTCCTTCACTGTTTCTTCGGGACGAATGCCGGTATCCTGTCCTTGTAAAAGCTTCTGTAGTAGCAGGTGCTGTAGGAATTGTCGGTCTGTGACGCTTCGTCGGGATATATCTCTATATTGTATCCGCCGCCGTCAAAGATACTGCTTCTGTTCCAGGCGGAGCTGTATGTATTGGAAATTGAAGACTCCATGATCTCCTTTATCTGTTCCTTCTCCGTGTATTCCTCAGAATCATCAATATACTCGCCGGTCTCTTCAACATACTCGCTGCGGCTTACTTTGATTTTTATGATCTCCCCGCTGTCAAGGAATCCTCCGCTCCACATATCATTCTCTTTAAGGAATGCAATCGTGTCGTCAAAGCATTCGTAAATGGGCCAGGATATGCTGATATTCCTGTTGTCATAGACGCTGATGCTTCCCACAGGATTATTGCCGGATGCCATTGAGAAGCAGTAGTGTTCCTTAAGATCCTTCCTGTAAGCATCCAGGAAGAGTGCTGTCAGATCCACATTCTTTTCCAGATAACCATGCTCCGTCGAAACCGTCATTGTCAGCTTATAATTGGCAGCAGAGTTCTTTTTTGACTCAATAATAGGAACCACATTTTCAACCTGGTACACTCCCCTTGTAAACTCATCCCTTCCGGTTATTCTGTCCATAAGTCCCGGATCGATGTCCTCGGGGATGGTGATCCGCCTGGTGATGAGACTTCCGTCCTTCATTCTCCAGCCTATGAGTGCTTCCCAGTATTCCGAATCGGAATTCCCGTTCTTTTTTCTCATAACAGCGTCACTCTGCCCGATGGCTGCCAGAGAAAGAACATCCTCCGTGTCTGTCAGGAACATATTCTTTTCCACGAATTCTTCTGTGGGCATGTATGATGACTCATATTCCTCGCCGTCATTATAGTAATCAGAGCAATAATTATAATTAACGAGATAGGAGCTGCCCACCTTCTCCTTATCCGGCAGGAAGCTGTCATAGCCTGTGACGCCGCTCTTGTATACAAATAATATGATAATGGAGGCAGCAGCGATCAACGGGATCTGCCAGGCTTTATTAAATGCCATCCTTACATTCAGTGCGAATACTGATTCCAGGATAAGGGAAACGAGGAATGCCATAAGGATTATGGTTATTATAACAGGACCCGTACCGGAGCTTATATCCATAATGAATACCGCATTGATAAGAAGTCCGGCATCCAGAGAAATGATGACTCCTGTCACAAACTTGATGAAAACCTCCAGAGGCCTGTATACCACGGCCTTTCCCGCAGACTCCGCCTTTCTCTTTTTGTACACTGCAAACGAAAGTACTGTCGCGATAACAAAGATCACGAGATTCACAACAGTTCCCTTTACGGTGTATCCTGCGGACTTTATAACGTATTCATATGACCCTGTAAAATCAAATTCATTTATCGCAAAGATCATTGATCTCACTATCCCGCCCAGATAATTGAAAACCGGCAGGGTATAGACATTACTTAAAAGACCGTCGCTCTTCCCCTGGTCAAAGGTGGCATAAAAGGCAGTCCTGTACCCCAGAACCGTAAGGCGTATCATCCCTTCCAACCCGAAAAAGAATATATTCATCATCACTGCGGTAATGATGGTCCCCGTGAGGAGAGCCGCCAGAATGCTCATTCCGTAAACCGCGAGAAAGAGTGCAGTCTGTAATCCCAGTGAAATGAACACCTCCGTAATCAGCCAGCCCGGCGCACAGCCGTTTGCCGCGGCAATAAGAAGAGACAGGATGGCTCCCGTAAGTGCAGGCACCAGATATATGAAAATACCGTTTACTACTATATTAAAAAACCTCGTGCTTCTCTTTTCCGGACGGCTCTCATAAAAGTCCACTGTCTGTGTCTTATAGAGATATGCAAAGCCCTGTATGGCGAGCAGCACAGCCCCTGTACTGCAGATCAGCCATCCGAAGCTCCTTAGCCCCATCAGACCTGAAACGATCCAGGCTCCGCGCACGGGAAAAGGCTGATCCGAATAAATATTCACTCTTTCCCTTTGTATCAGCATTACCGTTCCGAAAACGTCATAGAGGAAATACATGATAATGGACAGGGCTGCAAGCGGCAGCCTTCTCCAGAGCAGTGCTTTCTGTTCTCTCATAAACTTAGCCAAGGATGAATTTGCGGATGTCATATCCTACCACCTCCGTTTCACTTATAAATATCTCTTCAAGAGAAAGCTTCAGTATCTCGAAAAATACCGGTTCTGCATCTCTGAAATGAGCCTCGATCTCCTCTCTTCCCCCTCTGACGGTGAAGGTATAGAGTCTGCCCCTCTGCTCCGAAAGGATAACGTTCAATCCGGAAAGAGCCTTCTCCTTATCCTCGTCGGAATTGAATACCACCTGAACCTTCTGGAGATTAAGCTTCATTTCCTCAATGTCTTCAGAAAGGAGCACACCTCCCTGATGCAGAAGCCCGATATGGTCGCAGATATCCTCAAGCTCCCGGAGGTTGTGGGAAGCTATGACCGGAACGATCCCCCTGTCCGACATATCGCTTGAAAAGATGCTTTTGATCCCCTGTCTCATAACGGGATCCAGGCCGTCAAAGGTCTCATCACACAGGAGATACCTGGCTCCGCTGGATACGGCAAGGAGTACGGAAAGCTGCTTTCTCATCCCCTTAGAAAACTCGGATATCTTCCGGTTCCCCTTCAGGTTAAAGCCCTTAAGGAGGCTGTTGAATCTTTCCTTGTCAAATAAGGGATAAAGGGATGAATAGTAGTCCCTCATACTGTCCGGCGTGGCATTTGGAAAGAAATATGCATCATCCGGGATAAAATATATCTTTTCCTTAACCTTCGGGTCATCATAGACCGGCTCATCATCCACAAGGATCTTTCCGCTGTCCGGCAGCAGTATTCCCGATAGCATTCGAAGCAGTGTTGATTTTCCTGCACCGTTGGTACCGATAAGCCCGAACACCTCTCCTTCCTTGATGTTCAGGGAAGCATTGTTTACAGCCTTGGTTTCTCCAAAGGATTTACTGATATTATCTATCTTAATCATATCTTATCCTCTTCCTCTCCTTTCCCGCTTAATCTTTTTACCGTCGGATTCTCCCTGTAATGTAAAAGAGCCTCCTTATAAATCTCCTCAGGACTGATCTTCAGATCCTCCCCCTCCTTGAAAATACCGGCTGCCCTTTCGATAAGCTCCTGCTTCTTCCTTTCGAGGAGCACAGTATTATCCGAAACAAATACTCCCTTTCCTCTCACCGTATAGGTCACGCCCTGCCGTTCAAGCTCGGCGTAGGCTTTCTGCACCGTATTGGGATTCGTGCCGTTTTCCATCGCAAGGCTTCTCACCGACGGCAGCTGATCTCCCGGCTGCAGCACGTCTATCAGGATCAGTCGCTTCAGGTTTTCAACGATCTGCTCATAGATCGGGCGGCTGTCCCGCCAGTCAATTAATGTCATAATAGTCGATGCCGCTCCTTTCTTTATTATCTGTACTAGTGCTACTAGTACAGATTGTATAGTAAAAAACCTTCCGTGTCAATACATTTTCCGGAAGGTTTTTATAGTATGATGATATCAGGGTCAAAAGCCCGAACCCACTTCATGCTTGCATGAAATTGGGTGAGTGGCTTTATGACCCGCCCCACATCGAGCACGAAGTGGAGCGTAAGCCCCACGAGAGTGCGAGATGTGGGAGGAGCGTGGGAGCACGAAGTGCGGAACGCTCCGGATATCGGGTTTTGACCCTGACATCGTATGATTAAAGCGCCAAAAGTAATTGTCACCACACAAGAAAAGCTTGTGGTGGGG
>CAMVGV010000098.1 GCA_947167135.1 uncultured Lachnospiraceae bacterium | reverse complement strand
TATTATGTCTGGTATAAGGTTATGGGGGACGGGAACCATACGGATACCGCTGCTTTTTCAGTTTCTGTGACCATTGCGGAAGAGGATAAGCCGGACGAACCGGAAAGAGAAGCCGGGAAACCCGTATTGATAAAAGCAACCAGTGATGCCATATCGGTAAAAACGGAAGAGGGTATGGAATATTCTGATGACGGAGGAGAAACCTGGAATAATACAGGTATATTTACCGGGCTTCAGCAGGATACAGAGTACAGCATCATTGCAAGATACGCAGCAAGCGGAGGCAAGGAGGCCGGAAAGCCATCCGAAGCGCTTTCAGTCAGAACCCTTAAAATAGTTGAAAAAACAGTATCAACGAAAACCCTTAAGGTTTCAGATAACGAGATTAAGGTTGATACCGTCCTTTCATCGGAAGAGAGTACCGAAGGAGAGGCTTATTCCGTGGGACAGGTGGAGATCCCCGATGATGTCGCTGTTTCACTTTTCAACGGTCTCAGTGAAGAGGATCAGCAAAGGGTAGCTGAGGGTGAAAAATTCACCATATCCATTTCAGTAAAGGAAAGCATTATTGATATGGAAAATAAAGACCTAAAAGACAATAAGGAGAAAGCGGATAAGGAGATAAAGGAAAAAACCGGCGGAACAGTTGAAGCAACGGGAATGATGCTGGACATTGGGCTTCTCGTGCAGATAGGGGACAGTGATAAGAAAAAGACAGAACCCACGCAGGGCTCGGGGAAGATCACCTTTACCGTTACGGTTCCGGTGGATATGAAAAATACCGACGACAGCGTAATAAGAACATATTACCTAATCCATATCCTTGATGACGGGACAGTGGAGATAGTGAATTCCGGTACGGGAACAGAGATCAAGGCAGAGACGGACAGCTTCTCATACTGGTACCTGACCTATGTGGATGAGAAGAAAGATGATGAGGGCGGCAGCGGCGGAAATGCATCCGCAGGGAAGGTAGTTACCGCTTCCGATAACGAGCCTATGGTCTATTTAGAGGAGACAAAGGGGGATTTCCGCATCAGCTATTACCACGAGATACCCTTCTTCGGAAAAGCAAAGGCTGATCCCTCATTCTTCGGGGGAATAAAGGTTTCCTACGGCGGTAAGGAATATGAAGCCACTAAGATAAAGGTGAATAAGAAGAAAGGCCTAATCCGGATAACCGGACTGAATACTGCCGATAAGAAAATAGTAAAAGCAGTAAAGAAGGCCACCGGGGGCTCAGGAGGACTTCCTTTCAAGGTCAATCCGTACTATGTGAGGAATACCGATACGGTAACGCCGAAGTTTAAGAAGGACGGCAGCCTTAAATCCATAAGGGTAAGGATCCGGGGAAAGGACTACAAGGTAAAGAAGGGTGAATTCAGCTATGACAAGACCTCAAAGACCGTGTCCTTCAGCGGAAGTAATCTGAACGGAAGCCGAAAGCTTAACTGAAGTCAGTGGGAAGTCAGCGGGGACGGTTCTCGTTGACTTCCATGCTATGAATTCCAATGGCAGGAGGTACTGTAAAATTGCAAATGGGAAGAAAACTGCCGATAGGGATACAGGATTTTGAAAGTATTCGGAATGATAACTATGAGTATGTAGATAAAACAGAATATATATATAGGTTGGTCAATAGTGGAAAGCCTTATTTTTTAAGCCGTCCCCGGCGTTTTGGAAAGAGCCTCTTTTTGTCTTCGCTGCGGGCGTATTTTGAAGGGAAGAAAGAGCTTTTTACCGGACTTAAGATAATGGAACTGGAGGGTGACGGGGAGAATGCCTGGCAGAAGTACCCTGTTTTTTATTTTGATTTCAACAAAAAGAATTTTAGGACTGATACCGCATTGGAGGAAGTTCTCGCCGCGCATCTGACAGATTGGGAGGCCGTATATGGCAAGGAGCATGAGGATCGCCCTCTGGAGGAACGATTCCAGCGCGTGCTGGTCAGGGCAGTGGAGCAGACAGGAAAAAATGCTGTCGTTCTGGTGGATGAATACGACAAGTCCCTGCTGGAATCCGATCCGGAAAGGCTGGAACACAATAAGACTGTGTTTAAGGGCTTCTTCAGTACCCTAAAAAGCTATGACCATTATCTGAGATTCGTTTTTCTGACCGGAGTCACCAGGTTTTCGAAAGTCAGTATCTTCAGTGATTTAAACCAGCTGAATGATATTTCGCTGGATCGGGAATATAGCGGGATCTGCGGGATCACACAGTCGGAACTGACAGATAACTTTGAGCCTGAGATCAAACAGCTTGCGCAGGCTGAGGGTATGGATCATGAAACCTGTCTTGCAGAGCTAAAAAAGATGTATGACGGATATCATTTTTCCTATGATACGGAAGGAGTATACAATCCCTTCAGTTTGTTAAATGCGCTTTCCAAGAAGAAGTTTGGCTTGTACTGGTTTTCCACCGGGACCCCCACCTTCCTGATCGAGAAGCTAAAAAGCTCCGGATTTGATGCAAAGCAGTTCACGGGAGAGGAGTTTTACGAGGAGGAGGCAACGCTTACGGATTACCGGGTGGAAAATAAGAATCCCGTGCCGCTTTTTTACCAGACAGGATATCTTACGATCAAGGGCTTTGATAGGGAATTTCGCAGTTTCTCTCTGACATATCCCAATGAAGAGGTAAAATACGGATTTCTAAAGAGCCTTGCACCATACTATCTTTGTGCCGAGGATGAAGCAAACCCTCTGGATATTCGCAGCTTTGTTCTTGATATCCGGAAAGGGAACACAGACTCCTTAAGAGACCGTTTCACCGCGCTTTTTGCCCGTCTGCCCTATCCGGATGATGAAAAGGTGATAGAGCAGAATTTCCAGAATGTGATCTACATCGTATTCATGCTGCTGGGGCAGTATACTCTGACTGAACTCCACAGCTCAAAGGGCAGGGCGGACTGCATCGTGGAAACGGATGATCATATCTATATCTTTGAATTTAAGCGGGATAAAAGTGCGGCGGAGGCACTGGCACAGATCGAGGATCAGGGCTATGCAAAGCCCTATGCTGCCGATAAACGCACACTGCTTAAGATCGGCGTTAATTTCAATTCAAAGGAGCGCAGTATAGACGGCTGGGAAGTCAGCGAGAACCGTCGTCCCCACTGACTTCCCCACTGACTTCTACAAGGAGAACAGCTTATGAAAATGAGGAAGAATAGGATTTCAGGCATCCTGCTCAGCCTCGCGCTGATGGTAGGACTGCTATCCGGAATGAGTATGACAGCGTATGCGGATGATCCCTATGCAGGCATTAAAAACACCACAACAGTAATACATTTTGACAGCAAGGACTGGTACCTTATCGATTACGATAACAGTACGGTAACGCTGCTTTCAAAAGAAGCTGTTGCTTTATCAAAGTATAAATCTTCTGGAACATATGTTGAATATAATGATTCGGACGTAAAAACCGTAGTGGATAATTGGTATAATGCCAATATCTCAGCGAAAGCAGATACCGCAGTCGATGCAGTCAGTGGAAACAAGATGTTCCTGCTTACCACTGAGCAGGCACAGGCTGTGAATAGCGCAGTGTTAAAATGTCCCAATTATCAAGAAAAGTGGATGTGGTGGCTTTGCTCGCCTGGCGATGTCCAACCTGATCATAATGCGGCGCAAGTGAACGGCGCTCAGGGTAAGGTTACATCCGACGGATCCCCTGTCGACTTTTATGATTCCTTGGTCCGCCCTGCTTTAAAGCTCGATCTGTCAAAAGTCATCTTCTCATCTGAATCAAATACATTCTATCCGATAGCTGCCGTTAATCTGACCGGCGGTGCGAATGCAACAACAAGCGGTGGGGCAACGAGCCAGACCGGACTGACAGGCGCTATGACCACCGTGACCTATACGGCAAACACCGGGTATCAGTTTCCCGAAACCAGCGACCTGTACACAACCACAAAGGGGATAACTATCGAAAGAACAAGCAATACGGTTGTGACGGTCTCGGGTACGCCGACCGACATAGAGGTAAATGTCAAGGTTCCGGATGCGGAGGCGAAAACCTATGCCCTGACACTTGACAATCAAGGCGCGACTAAGCCGGGCGCAAATAGCGTTACTGCGACCTATGACACCGTGCTTCCAAGTATCGCAGATAATCTTCCCTCAAAAACCGGCTATACTTTCGGCGGTTATTTCAGCGAAAAGAATGGCGGCGGCAAGCAATATCTGAAAGCTGACGGCACCCCGACTGAAGAAAAATGGACAAAGGACGATGGCGGCACATTATACGCCGGGTGGACGCCGAAACCGGAGGCAAACGTAAAGGAGGCACCGAAAGCAAAGGATTTGACCTATAACGGGCAGGCACAGGAGCTTGTCACCGAGGGTGAGGCTGAAGGCGGCACGATGCAGTATGCTGTCGGCAAGGATGCGTCCACTGCACCGACCGACGGCTGGAGCGAAAAAATCCCCACAGGCACCGAAACGGGAACCTATTATGTCTGGTATAAGGTGACCGGGGACGGGAACCATAAGGATAGCAATCCTGATTCCGTCTCTGTGACCATTGATAAGGCGGACTCGGTCATAACGAAGGCTCCGTCTGCAATTTCTGGTCTAAAATACACAGGGCAAGCCCAGGCACTTGTAAATGCCGGAACAGCCACCGGAGGCACGATGTACTATGCTGTTACCACAGAGAATAAAGCTCCCGACGGATCGGCATATACTGCGGCTGTTCCCCAAAAGACCGATGTGGGAACCTATTATGTCTGGTATAAGGTTATGGGGGACGGGAATCATACGGATACCGCTGCTTTTTCAGTTTCTGTGACCATTGCGGAAGAGGACAAACCGGACGAACCGGAAAGAGAAGCCGGGAAACCCGTATTGATAAAAGCAACCAGCGATGCCATATCGGTAAAAACGGAAGAGGGTATGGAATATTCTGTTGACGGAGGTAATAACTGGAATGCGACAGGCATATTTACCGATCTTCAACCGGATACAGAGTACAGCATCATTGCAAGATACGCAGCAAACGGAGGGAAAGAAGCCGGAAAGCCATCCGAAGCGCTTTCAGTCAGAACCCTTAAAATAGTGGAAAAAACAGTATCAACAAAAACAATTAACGTTTCGGGTAAAGAGATTAAAGTTGATACGGTTCTTTCATCGGAAGAGAGTACCGACGGAGAGGCTTATTCCGTGGGACAGGTGGAGATCCCCGATGATGTCGCTGTTTCACTTTTCAACGGTCTCAGTGAAGAGGAGCAGAAAAGAGTAGCTGAGGGTAAAAAATTAACCATATCCATCTCAGTAAAGGAAAGCATTATTGATATGGAAAAACTAAAAGACAATAAGGAGAAAGCGGATAAGGAGATAAAGGAAAAAACCGGCAGAACAGTTGAAGCAACGGGAATGATGCTGGACATTGGGCTTTTCGTTCAGGTAGAGGACAGTGATAAGAAAGAGACAGAGCCCACGCAGGGTTCGGGGAAGATAACCTTTACCGTTACGGTCCCGGTGGATATGAAAAATACCGACGACAGCATAATAAGAACATATTACCTAATCCATATCCTCGATGACGGGACAGTGGAGATAGTGAATTCCGGTACGGGCACAGAGATCAAGGCAGAGACGGACAGCTTCTCATACTGGTACCTGACCTATGTGGATGAGAAGAAAGATGATGAGGGCGGCAGCGGCGGAAATGCATCCGCAGGGAAGGTAGTTACCGCTTCCGATAACGAGCCTATGGTCTATTTAGAGGAGACAAAGGGGGATTTCCGCATCAGCTATTACCACGAGA
>CAMVGV010000097.1 GCA_947167135.1 uncultured Lachnospiraceae bacterium | reverse complement strand
CCAATGAACATATCATGAGGCGCTTCTCCCTCATAAAGGGCTTTCGCGATATCCTCCGGGATTTCTTTTACTTCAAGTCTCTGCTTCATTAGTTTCCTGCAAACTATCGTGATCCCGGCTTCTTTGAAGCTCATGGATCCGGATACGGGAACAGGTGTAAGTCCCGACTCCTTCATCTTATCGATATCACGGCCGGACTTTGAGCCCAGAATTCCAAGTATCTGCTTATACTGCTCCGGGTAAAAGCTGACGGTGAAGTATTCATTTTTATCCATAAAATCATGGGTATAGCGGGATGTCCTTACATAAACACTCACTACAGGCTTATTCCATAGCGTTCCCATGCCGCCCCAGCTTATTGTCATGGTATTGAAGCTGTTCTCGGTTCCCGCCGTTAAAAGAGCCCATTTCTTATCAAACTGTTCAAAGATATCTGTATTGAAGTTCATCTCATCCTCCCTTATACATACTTTACTGCCGTTCCGTATGCCAATACTTCTGCTGCGCTCTGCATTACTGATGCCGAAGAATATCTCAAGCATATGATAGCATCTGCCCCGAGTTTTTCAGCCTCCTCAACCATTCTGGCTGTTGCCGTTTCCCTGGCTTTCTCCATCATCTTATTATAGTTTCCGAGTTCCCCGCCCACGAGAGTTTTAAGCCCGGATCCTATATCCTTAATTGCATTTACTGTCTGGATCGTACTTCCCTTGACCACTCCCAGCATTTCAAAGTTCTTTCCCGAAATTGTTTCACTTGTCACTATCAGCATCTTTGTTCTCCTTTCAAAAACTTCCTTTTCTGCTGTATTACTCAAGTCTTATGACGTTTATAAGCGGCTCCTCGTATGGGTGTACTGTCCGCACTGCCGCAACCGTCTTATCAACCACGGAATCTTCCACATTCACCTCAATCTTGATCTCCGGTTCTTTGCTCCATTCTCCGGGTGATCCGATTGTCGGATTGGTATTCTCGCCGGAAAACCATACACCCGTCACAGGATAGTATGAAAGGCATCCCCTGTAATTACCCAGACGTCCGGCATCCATTTCAAGCAGGGCTTTCCTGATATCTTCCAACGCCGACTCCGGCGCATATATTTCCAGTTTAAGCATACTATATCCCTCTGAATCTATCCGACCTTTTTTATAGTTCCAACAAATCCAGCTTTATCTCCACCTTAACCGGCTCCTTCACATTCGCCATAAATGTATCCTCGTCAGCTTTTTCTCCGACTACACTTCCATAATGTACCGGAATAACGATCTCCGGCTGGATCTCATTTATCAGTTCTGCAGCCTGCTTTGCGTTCATTGTGTAGGTTCCGCCAATGGGAACAAGGGCTATAAAGCAGGCACGGTGTCAAATTCCAAGCCGTCGGTTTCGTAAAACATACCGGGCTTAACTGTTACGACCTTACGCATTCTCCCGGAAACACCGCCGATCTTACCTTCCATCTTTTCAGGAATTATAAGAACCGTGCTTTCACCGACAACCTTCAAGATATCCTCCGGAGAATAATGATCATAATGTGACTTAAGAGCGCTGCGTTTTTTGCAGTGCCTTAAGTTAACGAACGGATTTGTGACAGCAAATACGTGAGTCTCAACACAACAAAGATATAATCCGCATCATGGGGCTCTTCTTTCATCTCATATGGGTCAATGTATATAGTCCCGATCCTGTCCCGGATCCTTATGCTGTTATTAATGAATACTTCGATGTTCTCAGTCATACTTCTCTCCCGGTCCTTCTTCCTGATATGTGTTTTCAGCCTGACTGTCTGTTTCATTTGCCGGAGACTGTTCATCTGTCATTCTTCTGGCTTCCCGGAACTCCTTCACAGCCCTGCTGAAATCTTCCATCTCTTTTGTCTTATCATAATCCATAATTTCGTTCCTCTTCTTATAATCCTTTAAGCCTCTCCCCAAGCTCTCCTGCAATGTCCTCCGGCAGCATATCATTATCTATCATGTACCATAACTGATCAAAAAGAGGCTGCGGCATTACTCTCAGCTCCTCATCACTTATTTCAAGAAGGGAACGCACCATCTCGATAACCTCATCTTCCCCTGTTCCTTCAGTTCTTTCAAGCAATGCCTTTTCAGCATCGTCCAGTGCATCCATCGCACCTTCATAAAGCTTTATCCTGATACCGCTTTTTTCACAGATATCTTTTAACAGGGCAAATGTCCTTTCATCACGGCATCTCAGTTCTTTGGGAGCTGTGCCATACTTTTTCCAGCCTTCCGCAAATGTCGTCAGCAACCCCTGCAGATTCTTTTCTGCCCGCTCTATCATCGGTACCGGCAGAATATATCCGTCCTTACTTCCCACAACAAGGAGCAAAAGGGGATAATACGGTGTCTCTTCCGGATCCTCCTGTACATAATTCATCATGGTAAAAAGCTCTGTTTCCCATGTTCCTTTCTTTGGGAGCTTTTTTAGCTTTGCCACGTCCAGTTCGCTTTCTGCGATCACAGGAACATATTCTTCCTCCGCATCCTGTGGGAGCGGACCATATCCTGTTATTTGCAGTTTTCCGTCCTTATTAACGTCGAAAAGCGGTACTTCTTTTGTGAAAGGCTGTATTCTTCGGATCCCAATATCAACGGGCTTTTTATGTTTAAGTTCTTCTGCTACAAGAACTGCAGTCTCCAGTGCCTCGTAAAGGGCGTTCATATCGTCCTCCGTTTTCACCTTCCAGGGGTGGCAGAACCTTTCATACTTGATGAACTGCGGATAGGCATTCTTACCGGAAAGCCTTTTTCCGTATTTCTTTGCATAAGCCCTTACTTCATCCAGTTCTTCCGGCATTATGTAGTCCTTTTCTTCCAGTGCCATCTGGAGACACACCTGCTGAAGAAGCATTTCATGATCCTTAAAAGGGGATTTGGCAAAATCTGTGACATAATCAGCCATCTTTCTATAGCTTTGGAAACCTTCTTCCCCGATATACAGGTTGAGGGCATTGTATTCCCCATTTTTTCCGAGAATGGAAACGAAGCCTGTTTCCCCGCTCTTAAGTTTTATGGCGAATACATCATTATCCCACAGTTTCTTCCACAACCCGGCTTTCTTGTATCTGAATGCTGCATCGTATAAATTATTTCTTGTTATCTTCATATCATCACCTTTATGTTATTCCAGCTCTATGCCATGGCTTTCACACCAGTCTTCAACGCGGCTTCTGTAGCAGTTGTCACGGAACCTGTACCAGTCGTCATTGCTTATACTGAACCTCACTTCAGCGCAACACTAAGGCTGTTCGTTATTCCCCGCGGACTTCTTACAGCAAAAATGTTGTATTCAGACTTTAATCTATCAAAAGTGAACTCATTCGGATCATATCGTTTAAGCAGCCTGATCCTCATCAATGCCTTTATTGTCAGATTCTTATTCCTGAAATCATATGGAATATCTGTTTCCGTGACCTTGCATTTATACAGAATCGCAGATACCGGGGCTCCAACATAAAGAAATACTGTGTCACCGGCCTTTATTCCCCTTCCCTGCTTCCAGTCTATTTCCTCTGCCTCCTCAAAAGCCCGGATAACATCATAATACTTTGGATTCGAGGGTATTATCCATTCCTTAGCCGGGCGGATCTTCTCCTTCTTCTTTGCGGATGCTGTCGCCATAAAACTGGAATCTATGAGATCGAAGACTTTCTCCTCCGGCACTGATCCGTCCAGAATGACGGTGATCCAGCGCATTTTATTCAAGTGATATGCCGGATAAACCCCGCCTTCTTTTATCAGTATCTCCCTGAGAAACATATCATCCATCTTAAGATTAAGGACATTGACTGCTTCTGCTGATCCGGGTACCAGCTTATCCCTGCTGATTTCCATGCATAGGGCAAACCACTTATTGTTATCCGAGTGACGGAAAACAGCGGATGTTTCATCCCTTTTCCAGGGATACTCCGGTGAAACCCGGTATTTCTTCTTTATGTACTCAAAAACCGTTTTTCTTAATGATCTCATATACTCTCTCTGCCAATATCTTGTGTCCATCTTCTGTGAGATGCAGTGAATCCACCTCAGACGGATATATATCTTCTGCAGAATTATAGAAAATGCAGCCATACTTTTCCGCCTATCCCATCCACGTACTTTCCAAGAAGAACAGTGCCAAGAAAGGCTCCTGCGACTGTTCCACAGGAACCTATAAGAAAAATAATAAGCAACCTTCCGGCGTCTTTTCCAATCTTCCGGATGTTGGTCTTTAATAGAAGTAGTGGGATTGCAAGAGGAACAGCATATCCCCAGACCACATCATCAAACACCGGTGCACTGGTTGGGATAATCCCAATATTAACCAGAAAAACCGCAATAATGAGTGTGATTATAGCTCCTGACATTTTTGCAGCCCAGCTATACTTTTGTTCGAGATATATTGCTATAGCTGTTGACAGGAACATAATAGCAATAAGCATCCAATGATTATCTGCACTTATCAATGCTGTTGTCATCAATCCCTCCTTAGCATCTCCACAACAGATCTTTCAAGCAGTGCCTCTTCAGCATCGTCCTGTGTATCCATCGCACCTTTATATAGTTTTATCCTTATTCCTCACGGTAATAAGCTCTGTTTCCCATATTCTTCGGGAGCTTAATTCTTCGTGCTTTCATCGTTCGAGGGCTATCTTTCTTGAAAAATTCAATAATGGTTTATCATTGTTATACCCTATTCCCGGGGAAAAAACCGCTATCTTTCCAGTCTGCAAGATCCTTCCTTTCTGCTTTCGAGTTCTCCGATCAGAGGACTGCACAGCCCTCCTTTTCTATGAACTCCCCCTCATTGACCTAATCATATCATGTTCTTTACGACACAGGAATATCGGCTGTCTTTTCTGTTTCGGAATTCAAGGGTTACATTTAGTAATGTATAGATTATTGATTTTCCGATGAAAATCAATAATCTATCCGAAAATGTGTTATCATATTTAAAAAAGAAAAGGAGCCGCAATGAAAAACCGTAGAACGATTATCACAGCTTTACTCGCATTTTCACTGCTTTGCCTGTCTCCTGTGCGTGCTGTCGGTGCAGAAGAATCACAGTTAAAGACCAAGATAAAAAATACATTATATTCTCTTTAAGGATCAGTAAAAAAGTGAAAGGATGCGATGCAAAATGAAAACACTGATAGAAAAATACAATAGCACAAGCCTGATAATAAGGATCATCATAGGTATGGTGATAGGAGTTATACTTGGACTATTATTTCCGGGAAATCCAATAATCCCCATTTTAGGAAGCCTCTTTGTGGGTGCCCTGAAGGCCATTGCGCCTATTCTGGTATTTGTACTGGTCATCTCCTCTCTTGCCCATGGAAACACGGGATTTGACAGACGCTTCGGCTTTGTGATCTTTCTTTATCTGTTTTCCACACTGCTGGCCGGTATTGTGGCGGTAATTGCAAGCTTTGCCTTTCCACTGACGGTAAAGCTTAAGGGAAGTGCCGATATCAGTCAGGCTCCTTCCGGAGTTGGGGAGGTGCTTTCGAACCTCCTGTCCTCCATGGTAAATAACCCGGTTGATTCTCTTGCAAAGGCTAATTATGTAAGTATCCTTTTCTGGGCAGTTCTCCTTGGTATAATATTTAAGACGATTGCCGGTGATGCAACGAAAAGGGTGATCTCCGATATATCTGATGCCATATCAAAGCTCATCGCCTGGATAATTTCATTGGCACCCTTCGGCATCATGGGGCTTATGTATGAATCCATCACTGAAAGCGGGATTTCAATTTTCGTGGATTACGGAAAGCTGCTGCTTCTTCTGGTGGGAACCATGCTCGTGACGTCACTGGTGCTGAATCCGATATTGGTCTTCCTTGTTATCAGGACAAATCCCTATCCGCTGGTAATACGGTGCCTTAGGGAAAGCGGTATAATGGCTTTCT
>CAMVGV010000096.1 GCA_947167135.1 uncultured Lachnospiraceae bacterium | reverse complement strand
AATAAAAATTTGCAGAGCCGGCGGGCAGCCATAGACACGTGGTGTCCTCCGGCTTTGATTTTATCCACCGGGGACGGTTCACACCGGAGAGAACCGTCCACCGGTGGATTTCATAAGGATTCTCTCTTATTTTATGAACTGTTATTTACATTTATCGAAAGTGTTTGCCACCTTCCGAGTTTGATTGTAAGATAGGGGCGTTATGTTTTCATAAAAGTTTTATAAATCGGAGCATTAAAGTATGGTTTTCAGTAGTATTCCATTTTTGTTCTTTTTCCTTCCGCTGTGCCTGATCCTTTATTATCTGGTGCCGTTTAAGGTGAAGAATTATATCCTTCTTGTTTTTTCGCTGGTGTTTTATGCCTGGGGCGAGCCTGTATATATTCTTCTCATGCTGTTCGAGACTCTTTCGGACTATACGCTGGGACGGATTATGGACAAGGCTGCAGACGGATCGATCCGCAGGAAAATGTGCCTTGCACTGTCCGTTATCATCGATCTTTCGGTGCTGGGATTCTTCAAGTATGCTGATTTCCTTATTGAGTCTGTTAATGCTTTTGCCGGAACTGCCATCACTCCCCTGGGGCTCGGTCTTCCTATAGGAATAAGCTTTTTCACCTTCCAGACCATGAGCTACACCATTGACCTCTATAAAAAGGAAGTGGCGGTGGAGAAGAACTATTTCTATTATCTGACCTATGTTTCCATGTTCCCTCAGCTTATTGCGGGACCTATCGTCAGATTCTCAACTGTTAATGAGGAGCTCCACGAGCGTAAGATAGATTTTTCCGGCTTTATCCAGGGCGGTCTCAGATTCCTCCAGGGACTTTTCAAGAAGGTTCTTCTGGCAAACACTATCGGTTCTCTTTGGGAAGTTATAAAGGCTCAGGCATTTGCCTCAACGGGAGAGCTCAGTGTTGTAAGTGCCTGGCTTGGTGCCATGTGCTTCACTCTGCAGCTATACTTCGATTTCAGTGCCTACAGTGACATGGCGATAGGTATGGGAAGGATGCTTGGCTTCCATTATCTTGAGAACTTTAATTATCCTTTGAGTGCTGTTTCGGTAACGGATTTCTGGAGACGCTGGCACATTTCCCTCAGTACCTGGTTCCGTGATTATGTATACATTCCACTGGGCGGCAACCGCCACGGAGAGCTCAAGCAGCTCAGAAACATGTTCGTGGTATGGTTCCTGACAGGTTTATGGCACGGTGCTGCCTGGAACTTCATTCTTTGGGGACTTTTCTATGGAGTGCTTCTGGCACTTGAAAAGAACGTATGGGGCAAGGCCCTCGGCAGGCTTCCGGGAGTTTTTCAGCACCTTTATGCCATGTTTATCTATGTGACGGGATTTGTAATCTTTGTATTTGATGATATGGGTCAGTTGGGACATTATCTCAGGATCATGTTCGGAATGTCCGGAGCCCCTGTGGTTAATGCTGATATCCTGTGGTATCTCAGAAACAATTTTCTCATCCTCATACTGGGATGCATCATTTCCTTCCCGGTATACCCGTGGCTGAGAGGAAAGCTCAGAAGCGCCGCAAAGGGCAATGGCGGGCTTTCGGAGATGATCACAAGGGAGACATTTATCACCATCCTAAGGTCTTCCTTCTACATCATCCTGTTCTTCCTGACCACAGCGTACCTGGTAAATGATACCTACAATCCGTTCCTTTATTTCCGTTTTTGATGAGGAATGGTTTAATGTTAATAACCGCTTATCAATAGTGGTTCACCAAAACCTATGGCTGATGCAATGATTTTCAAGGGAAATATTTATTTCTTCAACCCATAAGATCATTCAAGGCATCGGCGTATGATAATTGGAGTTTTATGATGCAAAACAAATCGAACAATAATGAAGACAACCTTCTTTGGGGAGTCCGGAATGTGGGTAATGTCATCACCGTGATGACCGTCACCCTTTCCATACTCATTTTCGGAGTCTGGTTTCTGGCTTCTCCGAAGAAGGAATTCAGCGAGAGCGAGAACCGCCAGCTGGCGCTCTGGCCCACCTACACCTTTCAGTCTCTAAAGGACGGCTCCTATATGAGCAGCATACAGAAGTATCTGTCAGACCACTTTCCTGCCCGTGACCGGTTCATGACCCTGAAGACCAAGGCCGAGATTATGATGGGAAAGCAGGAGATCAACAATATCTATATCGCTAAGGACGGCTATCTCATCGAAGCCTATGATGAGCCGAAGCAGAATGAAAAGATCATCACCCAGTACGGAAAGCTTTATCAGGACATAACCACTGATGCAAAAAACAACATTAAGCTGATGCTGGTGCCTACGGCGGTGACTGTTTATAATGACAAGCTTCCTGCTTCTGCACCCGACAGGGGAGTGCTTAAGCAGCTTGAGACTATGAATAAGATTTATGAGGCACGTCCTGAGATGAAGCGCATCGATTGCTTTCAGGGGCTTCTTGAGGCCGCTCAGGCTGAAAAGACAGCTTCGGAATTCACGCCGCTTTACTATCACACGGATCATCACTGGACCACCTACGGTGCCTATGTGGCGTACAGAGAGTATTGCAAGGCCGAAGGCATTGAGCCGCTCCCGGAGGAGGCATTCACAAAAACCGTTGTCACAGACAGCTTCAGGGGTACGGTTTACTCAAAGCTCAATGACACCACGGTTCCGGGGGAGGAGATAACCATCTATGAGAATCCGGACAATGCTTTGACCGTGGACTACACCGACTCACATGAGGTTACCGATACCCTTTACAACAGGGATTATCTGGAGAAAAAGGATAAGTACTCCATGTTCCTTAATAACCTTCATCCTCTTATCGAGATTACCAACGAGACTGCGGATTCCGACAAGGTCATGGTTCTCGTTAAGGACAGCTACGCAAATTCCATTGTGCCGTTCCTTGTAAATCACTATAAGAAGATATACGTTTTCGATACCCGTTACTATCGTTTCGGTCCGGCGTCCTTCATCAACGAACATCCGGAGGTTACGGATGTGCTGGTGCTTTACAACATGAACACCATTGACACGGATCTCGGAATCGGGGGAATCTTCTGAGGAAACTTCGGTTTAATCGTGACAGTTCAGCCGGTAGACTACGGGGACGGGGTTGGTGGTCCATTTTAGAAAAATGGACCACCACCCCCGTCCCCATGGTCTACCGGCTGAGCTGTTGCTTTTATGCATCAAAAATTATTCTCCTATTATGATTTTTTATACTTCAAAATTTATATTGTATGTTAGAATAATTCCAGTATAATGATGTTGATAAATCGATATAACAAATTTGATGATAAAGAAGTAATAAAAATGGCAGGTAATTATAATAATCAAAGATATTCGAATAATCATGCGAGGGGCGGAAGCGGTGTACGCAGCCGAAACGCTTCATATAATTCCCGGGGAGTCCGTTCGGGGTCTCAGGGAAGCGGGCGGAGCTCTTCAGGCGGAGGCTCCGGCAGGAACCGTGTTATGACCAATGCCGAGAAAGAGGCTATCCGCGAAAAAAGACTCAGGAGGATCCGCCAGAAAAAGGCGCGTCAGAGGGCTTATACCTACAGGGTTATTTTCCTGAGCGTTTGTGCTCTTTTTGTATTTGGCCTCTGGAAGGGCGTTACCGGCATTACCGGTTATATCGAAAACAGCCGTCAGGAAAAAATCGATGCGATGCAGAACATCGAGATCAACAAGGGTAATGACGCCATCGATGTAGCCGAGTCAGTGATCACGGTGACAGAAGCAGGCACAGAAGCTACAGTTGAAACCACTGAGGCATATGACCCTACCAAGGTGTTCTCAAACGGACGTTATGTGGATATCACAAAGCCTATGGTGGCTCTCACCTGGGATGACGGTCCTAACGGAAGTACCGGTGAGGCAATCATGGATGTCCTTGAAAAATACAATGGTCGCGGTACCTTCTTCATTGTAGGAAACCGTATTGACGAGTTCGCCTCCGAGGTTCAGAGAATGGCTGCAAACGGTCATGAGATTGCGAACCACAGCTGGGATCACGACACAAAGCTTTCAAAGAATTCTTCTGACTATATCGTGCAGGAATTTGCAAAGACCAATGCAAAGGTACAGGAGGTTGCCGGCGTAACTCCGGTACTTGCACGTCTTCCGGGCGGAATCATTTCCGATACGGTGAAAAGCAGCATTACGATGCCTCTTATCTTCTGGTCTGTAGATACTCTGGACTGGAAGCACAAGGATGCGGATAAAGTTATCAGCTCGATAAAATCCGAGGTTACGGACGGCGGTATCGTTCTCATGCATGAGCTTTATAAATCCACTCAGGCAGCCTGTGAGCAGATTATCCCATGGCTTGTGGAACAGGGTTATCAGCTTGTGACGGTTTCAGAGCTTATACAGTTCAGAAATGCTGAGGTTGTGGGCGGAAACGGAAAGCAGTACAGCAGCTTCCCTCCTGCGGAAACAGTAGCGGAAACCACGGCAGAAACGGCAGCGGCTTCACCTGAAACCCAGGCGGCAGCTCCAACCAAAGCAGAAAAATCCGAAGAAGCTTCCTCTAAAAAGTCTTCTTCAAACGATGAGGATTCAGCTAAGAGCAGCAAGAGTAAAAGTGAGGACAATGACAATAACAGCACTCAGGTGATCCCCGAAGTTGATGATGCTCAGGATGAAGTTTCCGAAGTTCAGGCTTCACAGGAAAACAGTGATGTGATAGAAGCTCCCACAGAAACCACAGCGGATGATACCTATGTACCAACCACAGCCCAGGAGGCTCAGGCAGTTTCTGAAACTGCATGGTGGATGGCAGGTCCTTCGGCTCAGGGTGCCCCTGACGGCAATGCCCAGGCTGATGCCATTCAGGCCATAGATGCCCCGGGTTAATTAGCCTCTTAACATCTTGAATAGAATATGATACATTTGCCTCGTCCTTTGGCGAATCTCAGAGCCTTCATCGGCTGATAGATTCATCAAAGGGCGAGGCATATTTTTGCAACAAACATTATGGGTAATATGGGAGCCGGTTAGTAGGCATCCCATGACGGATATTAAGACTTGGTACACAGCATTAAATAAGTCCAGCGGTGATATGTCAAGTATAAATTGAGATTATTTAAAGGCACTTTTTCATATCATTCGCTTATAAAAGGGTAACTTTAACAAGCCCTGCAATATCTGCTTTTTAAGCAGGGCATTCATCAGCAGGAATAGACAACTATTCCGCTGCTCGATATAGGCGATTGTCTTTCAGCAGTCGAAAGACTAACCGCACAAATTTACGGGCAGTTAATGCGAGTGCACGTTTGTGTTGATGCCTGTTCACTTCTTTATACTTGGAGTGATAGAAGTTGCTGTACTCTGTGTCGCATCTCACGAGAGACAAGGCACCTTCACACAGGTAATACTTTAGGAATCGGTTTCCGGATTGTATGAGCTTTGTGTTTTCAGATTCAAAGTCACCGGATTGATTCTGTGTCCAAGCAAGGCCTGCATACTTGCCAAGCTGAGCTTGAGACGGGAAACGATTGATGTCTCCAATCTCCGCGATAATGCCTGCGGAGTATACCGGACCAATACCGGGGATGGAGGTCAATACATTTGGAAGGAGTTCCATCTGAGCTTTTATAGCTTTGTCAAACTCCTTGATTTGAGCATCCAATGCCTTTATTGAGGTTATGGATATAGAAAGCACCTGATTAACGGAGTCATTTACCGTCTTGGGTAAACGGTATGAACTCCTGGCAGCTTTCTGGATGGCTTTGGCTACGGCATCCGGATCAGGGAAGCGATTCTTCCCTTTTTCCATAATGAAGTCCGTAAGCTCTTGTAAGTCCATCGAGGCCAATGCTTCTGCGGATTCGAACTCTTCGTAGACAGCCAAGGCCGTAGTGCTGAAGGTATCGGTAAATACCTTCTCCTGCGTCATCGTAGAAAACTTCTTGAACAGGACATTGATGAATCGCTGTTTTTCCTTAACGAGGTTCTGGAT
>CAMVGV010000095.1 GCA_947167135.1 uncultured Lachnospiraceae bacterium | reverse complement strand
ACAAACAGCTGCGTAGCAGTTATGGAAGGCGGAAAGCCTACAGTTATAGCAAATGCAGAGGGTGCACGTACAACGCCCTCCATCGTAGCATTCACAAAGAACGGCGAAAGGCTCGTGGGTGAGCCTGCGAAGCGTCAGGCGGTTACAAATGCCGACCGCACCATTGCTTCAATAAAGAGGGATATGGGAACGGATCACGGCCGTACCATTGATGACAAGAGGTATTCACCCCAGCAGATCTCGGCAATGATCCTTTCAAAGCTGAAGGCGGATGCGGAAAGCTATCTCGGAGAGAAGGTGTCGGAGGCTGTCATCACTGTTCCCGCTTACTTCAATGATGCCCAGAGACAGGCTACCAAGGATGCCGGAAAGATCGCCGGACTGGAGGTTAAGCGTATCATAAACGAGCCTACTGCGGCAGCACTTGCATACGGACTTGATAATGAAAAAGAGCAGAAGATCATGGTTTACGATCTCGGCGGCGGTACCTTCGATGTATCCATTATCGAGATCGGCGACGGAGTTATCGAGGTTCTTGCAACCAACGGAGATACAAGGCTCGGCGGTGATGACTTTGACCAGAGGATAGTCGACTGGATGGTTAAGTCCTTCAAGGATAAGGAGGGTGTTGACCTGTCAGCGGATCCCATGGCTATGCAGCGTCTGAAGGAAGCTGCAGAGAAGGCAAAGAAGGAGCTTTCTTCTTCAACGACGACCAATATTAATCTGCCCTTCATTACCGCAACCGCAGAGGGACCGAAGCATTTCGACGAGAATCTCTCAAAGGCCAAATTTGAAGAGCTTATTAATGACCTGGTCGAGAAGACGGCAATCCCTGTGCAGAATGCTATGAAGGATGCGGGTCTTACAAATTCGGATCTCGGAAAGGTACTTCTGGTGGGAGGATCCACCCGTGTTCCCTGCGTAGTAGACAAGGTTAAGGCTCTTACGGGACAGGAACCCAGCAAGAACCTGAATCCCGACGAGTGCGTGGCCATCGGTGCTTCCATTCAGGGCGGAAAGCTTGCAGGCGATGAAGGTGCAGGAGATGTTCTCCTTCTCGATGTTACCCCGCTTTCCCTTTCCATTGAGACCATGGGCGGCGTGGCTACAAGGCTTATCGAGAGAAATACCACCATCCCCACAAAGAAGAGCCAGGTATTCTCAACTGCAGCTGACAATCAGACCGCGGTTGACATAAATGTCCTTCAGGGTGAGAGACAGTTTGCGAAGGATAATAAGTCCTTAGGACAGTTCCGTCTGGACGGCATACCTCCCGCAATGAGAGGTGTTCCTCAGATCGAGGTTACCTTTGATATAGATGCAAACGGTATCGTTAACGTATCTGCTAAGGATCTCGGAACCGGACATGAGCAGCATATCACCATTACCGGCGGTTCGAATATGTCTGATGACGATATCAACAAGGCTGTCCGTGAGGCTCAGGAATATGAGGCACAGGACAAGAAGAGGAAGGAAGCCATCGACGCAAGGAATGACGCTGACTCCTTTGCTTTCCAGACAGAGAAGGCAATGAATGATGTGGGAGACAAGCTGGAAGCGAATGACAAGACCGAGGTTCAGGCAGATCTTCAGGCACTGAAGGATGTGCTGGCAAAGCACCCCGATCCTTCCGCAATGTCGGATGCCGATGTGGATGAGATAAAGGCTGCCCGCGAGAAGCTGGAGAAGTCAGCCCAGAAGCTCTTTACCAAGGTTTATGAGAATGCTCAGGCAGCGGGAGCGGCAGGTGCCGCAGGACCCGGACCCGATATGGGAGCTGCTTCTTCAGGCAGTAGCGACAATAACGGCGGCATCGATGATGCAGGCCCTGATGTTGTTGACGGTGATTACAGAGAGGTATAAAAATAAATGGCAGAACAGAAACGGGACTATTATGAGGTCCTGGGCGTCGACAAGAATGCCGATGACGCCGCCATAAAAAAAGCATATCGTGTTCTCGCAAAGAAATATCACCCGGATATGAATCCGGGTGATAAGAATGCCGAGGCAAAGTTCAAGGAAGCATCGGAAGCCTATGCCGTGCTGTCTGATCCGGAAAAGAGGAGGCAGTACGATCAGTTCGGACATGCGGCCTTTGACGGGCCGGGAGGATCCGGAGGCTTTGACTTTAATTCAATGGACTTTGGTGATATCTTCGGTGATATTTTCGGAGACTTCTTCGGAGGCGGAAGGAGCAGCAGGGCAAACCGTAACGGCCCCATGAAGGGTGCAAACTTACGGACTTCTGTACGCATTTCCTTTGAAGAGGCTGTTTTCGGATGTGATAAGGAAATAGAGCTTACATTAAAGGATCCCTGCAAAACCTGCAACGGTACGGGAGCCAAGCCCGGGACAAGCCCTGTCACATGCTCAAAGTGCGGAGGCAAGGGACAGGTGGTATTTACCCAGCAGTCCCTTTTCGGTACTGTTCGAAATGTGCAGACCTGTCCGGACTGCGGTGGTACCGGTAAGGTTATAAAGGACAAGTGCCCCGATTGTTACGGTTCCGGATATACATCCTCCAGGAAGAAGCTTTCCGTGTCCATTCCCGCAGGTATCGACAACGGGCAGATGGTTCGCCTTCGTGAAAAGGGAGAGCCGGGCAGGAACGGAGGACCAAGGGGCGATCTTCTGGTGGAGGCTGTTGTTTCAAGGCATCCGATATTCCAGAGGCAGGACTACAATATCTACTCTACGGCGCCCATAAGCTATGCTCAGGCGGCACTTGGCGGCGATGTGCTTATAGATACGGTTGACGGCAAGGTGGTATATACCGTTAAGCCCGGGACACAGACAGATTCAAAGATAAGGCTGAAGGGTAAGGGAGTTCCTTCTCTTCAGAATAAGGATGTAAGGGGCGATCACTATGTGACACTGGTGGTTCAGGTTCCTACGGGTCTTACCTCCAGCGCAAAGGATCTCCTGAAGCAGTTTGATTCACTTACCGGGGACTCTCTCCATGAGGTGGAGAAAAAGACCGGCAGCGGAGACGGAAAAGATAAGAAGAAAAAGAAGAAGGGGCTGTTCTGAGCCCCTTTTTTTCATTATAATATGATATAAACGCCAAAAGTCTAAATGGCGTTTGAACTTGTTCAAAAAGCCATTTGACTTTGGGCGTCAAACAACATGGAAAAATGTCCGGTGGACATTTTTCGGGCACGTATTGATGCGCTGAGCGCATCAGTGCCCCGTCGCAAGTAGCAATTTACGTAGTAAATTAGCGGATTGCGAGTGTTGTAGAATTGCGAGAGTTGCTGAAAGCAACGGAGCAATTCGTTGTATCAAAACAGTGATTCAGTACTTTTGGCGTCCGAATCATAATATAGGAAAAGGAGGCAGGGATCGTATGCACGCATTAGAAGAGGAGTTAAAAACCATAGATGATATTTATGCACTTCCGGATGGTGTGAGGGCAGAGCTTATAGACGGTGTTATTTATGATATGGCAACGCCGACGACCAGCCATCAAAGGATATCAGGGGATTTTTTTGCTGATATAATCAGCTATATTCGCTCAAATAACGGAAATTGTGAGGCCTTATATGCTCCTTTTGCTGTTTTCCTGTTTAATGACGAATATAACTATGTTGAACCTGATATCGCTGTTATCTGTGATAAAGGTAAGCTTGACGATAAGGGTTGTCACGGAGCACCTGATTTTATCATTGAAATTGTCAGCCCTTCCAGCGCAAATATGGATTATATGATCAAGCTGTTCAAGTACCGCAGTGCGGGAGTAAAGGAATACTGGATAGTTGATCCTATGAAAAAAGCTATCCGCACTTATCTTTTTGACAGGGATGAAACCAATGAATACACTTTTTCAGAGGAGATTCCTGTCGGGATCTATAATGATGATCTGAAATTGAAAGTTTATTGAAAGTTCCGGCTGCGCTTTGATGTGCCGAGCGCACCGGCAGCCCGATGAAAAACAGGGAATCAAAATAAGAAAAAGGGGGATACTGACTTGAAAAAAACCGCACTTATTATGGCAGGAGGTCATGGGGAGAGGTTCTGGCCAAGGAGCCGGAAGAATCTTCCGAAGCAGTTCCTGTCCCTTACGGACGACGGGAAGACACTGATACAGCTTACGGTTGAGCGTATCAGTGTTCTTGTTGAGAAGAAGGATATTTATATCTCCACCAATAAGGATTACGAGGATCTTATCCGTGAGCAGCTTCCCGACATACCTCCCGATAATATCCTTTTTGAGCCGGTGGGGCGGAATACTGCACCCTGCATAGGAATGGCGGCGGAATTTGTTTCCAAAAGATACGAAGATGCAATAATGATGGTGCTTCCGAGCGACCACCTTATCAAGTATGCCAAGATGTATCAGGACACCTTGAACGACGCCTGTTCCATAGCGGAGCAGGGCTCCAACCTGGTGACCATAGGCATAACCCCGGACTTCCCGGAAACCGGTTACGGTTATATCAAGTTTGATCCCGATAATGCCTTTGAACGGGGTTATAATGTACTGAACTTTACCGAAAAACCAAAGCTTGAGGTTGCCAAGGAATACATTGCCAGCAATCAGTATCTATGGAACTCCGGAATGTTCGTATGGAAGGCGTCCTCTATACTGGAGCGTTTTGAAAAGCTGATGCCGGATGTTTTCGAGCAGCTCACTATAATAAGGAACGCTATCGGCACCTCCCAGCAGACGGACATTATTGAAAAAATTTTCCCCGAATTCCCTTCTATCTCCATTGATTACGGCATTATGGAGAAGTCTGATAATATATATACTATTCCCGGTTCCTTCGGCTGGGATGATGTGGGAAGCTGGCTTGCCATGGAACGCATCAGAAAGACCAATGAATTCGGGAATATCATTGACGGCGACGTGATCACCATCAATACAAATGATTCGATAGTAGTGGGGAAGAATAAGCTCATAGCCTGTGTAGGGGTAAAGGATCTGGTGGTTGTGGATACCGATGATGCAACGCTTATATGTGCCAAGGATTCCACTAATGATATCAAGAAGATAATAGAGAATCTGAAGGTTTGTAACAGAAACGAGTATTTGTAGGCTCTTTACGTTCGCATCCCGATGGGCTTTGGACAGTAGCATTACGGTTGTGTCATTCTGAGCGAAGTTGTGTCATTCTGAGCGAAGTTGTGTCATTCTGAGCGAAGCGAAGAATCTGTATGATCAGGTTCTGTCATTCTGAGCGAAGCGAAGAATCTTTTACCTTCGACGGGAAGATCCTTACTGTTGCTTCGCAACCCCTCGCCGGGGCGGCATCCCACATCTTCGATGTGGGATAAGCGTCGCTGGCGCTCAGGATGACAAAGCGTCGGCGCAGGATGACAAAGTTCTAAATCACGTTGCGGAAGCAAAAACTTATTGTATTTAAATTAGTGCAATTGAAAGGTTCAGATATTACGGTCACAGCCGATATTATATGTGTAAACATAAATGCAATGTTTCCAGAGAACCATAGTAATGAGCTAACCCAGGGGGCACATGAAAGGAGAAAAGGAAACAGCAGAATAACAACTTAATCCAAGTACCTACCGGAAAAGGAATTCCGGTCAGTAAAAAAACATGGAGGTAAAATTATGGTAGTACAGCACAACATTACAGCAATGAACTCTAACAGAATGCTTGGTGTTACAGCAAACATGCAGGCAAAGTCAACTGAGAAGCTTTCATCCGGTTACAAGATCAACCGTGCAGCGGATGACGCAGCCGGCCTTTCCATCAGTGAGAAGATGAGGAAGCAGATCAGGGGTCTTACACAGGCTTCAACGAATGCTGAGGATGGTATAAGCGCAGTACAGACGGCTGAAGGTGCACTCACAGAAGTACACGATATGCTTCAGAGAATGAACGAGCTGGCAGTTAAGGCTGCAAACGGAACGATGTCATCTTCCGATAAGGCAGATGTTCAGAACGAGATCGCACAGCTCTCAACTGAGATCGACCGTGTAGCTACGACCACAAAGTTCAATGAGACTTATCTCTTAAGCGGAAGTGCAGCCGGAAAGTCTGAGGACGCTAAGTGGAACGGAAGCCTTTCCTTCGCACTTCAGGTAGGTGCAGACAACAAGGCTAACAACAGGATCACCGTTAATATCTATTCAATCTCTGCATCAGCTCTTGGTGTAGGTGTGAATGAAAAGATTACTAACGAAAGTCTTGTAAATAACTACCACTATGGTGTTAATGACAACGGTTCTATCGTAAAGATCAACGGAAGAGCTTCTACCGATGATTCTGATCCTACAAGTACGAAATGGGATTCGACCATAATCATCAAAGCCGGCTCTGTGCTCCCTATAGGTGCAGTAAGTGGCCAGGGCGGAGATTGGAAAGAGGTAACAATAGCCGATGGAACATCTCCTAACTCAACAACCGGTACTGTAACCAGTGGAACAGCTCCTAAGGGTGGCGGCTACATCAGCGTTAAGACCACCTCAACAGCCCGCGCAGCCATCGACAACATCTCTGCAGCAGTTAAGCTTGTATCTGCAAGGAGATCTGCACTCGGTGCTATCCAGAACAGACTTGAGCACACCATCAAGA
>CAMVGV010000094.1 GCA_947167135.1 uncultured Lachnospiraceae bacterium | reverse complement strand
GTGTGTCGGAATGGCAGACGAGGAGGACTCAAAATCCTTTGGTGGCAACACCGTGCGGGTTCAAGTCCCGCCACCGGCAGTTATTGATCTTCTTATTGATCTTCTTTTTCAGGCTTCTTTCTCTTTTCAGTGGTGGAACAGCCTGAGTCCCGTGAAATACATCACCATTCCGTATTTATCCGCAGTTTCGATCACATTATCGTCCCTTATGGAACCGCCGGGCTGGGCAATATACTTTACACCGCTCTTTTTTGCCCTTTCCACGTTGTCGCCAAAGGGGAAGAAGGCATCGGAACCAAGTGCCACATCTGTATTCTTATCGAGCCAGCTTCTCTTATCCTCTTCAGTGAAAACCTCCGGCCTTGTCTTGAATATCCTCTGCCAGCTGCCGTCACGGAGAACATCCCCGTATTCGTTTCCGATATAGATATCTATTGCATTATCCCTGTCGGCCCGTCTTATCTCATCAAGGAATGGAAGATCAAGAACCTGAGGGCTCTGACGCAGAAACCAGTTATCTGCCTTCTGCCCCGCAAGACGTGTACAGTGTATCCTTGACTGCTGTCCCGCTCCTATCCCTATTGCCTGACCACCCTTCGCATAAGCTACGGAATTACTCTGTGTATACTTGAGAACAATAAGGGAGATCATAAGATCCCGCTTTGCACTCTCGGGGATATCCTTATTCTTCGTGACTATATCCCCAAGAAAGCCTTCATCGATAAGCGCGTTATTTCTGCCCTGTTCAAAGGTCACACCAAAGACCTGCTTCTTTTCCCTTTCCTCAGGAACATAATCCGGATCTACCTTCAATACACAGTAGTTTCCCTTTTTCTTTTCCTTTAGTATTTCCAGTGCTTCATCCTCATACCCCGGGGCGATGATACCGTCAGACACCTCTCTCTTTATGAGCTTCGCTGTATCTCTGTCGCATACATCCGATAATGCTATATAGTCACCATAGGATGACATCCTGTCTGCGCCTCTGGCTCTTGCGTAGGCAGAGGCAAGAGGGCTAAGCTCCCCAAGGTCATCAACCCAGTATATCTTTTTTTCCGTATCATTAAGCGGAAGCCCCACGGCCGCACCTGCAGGAGACACATGCTTAAAGGATGTAGCTGCAGGAAGTCCGGTCGCATTCCTTAATTCCTTAACAAGCTGCCAGCCGTTAAATGCATCCAGAAGATTAATATATCCCGGTCTTCCGTTCAAAACCTCAAAGGGAAGCTCATCCCCATTCTCCATATAAACCCTCGATGGCTTCTGATTCGGGTTGCAGCCGTATTTCAATTCAAATTCCCGCACTATAAATGACGCTCCTTTCACCTTTTATCAATTGTTCTTATTTATGATCCTTGTCTCGTATTTTCCTGTCTCAATATCAATGAAACGGGTAAAAAGCGAAACCTTGTTTTCTTCGTTGAGTGAGTTCCAGATACTATCCGTAAACCCGTCAATATCACCGCTAATATCCACCCTCTCCGGCTCCCCCTCAAAGGAGGGAAGGGGATCCCCGTCTCCCATATAGGTGTGAATAAACCTCCCCTCTCCTGCCTTTGGATTATCATAAGTAAAGGTGAATCTAAGGCACTCGGCCGGATCACCGTTGTCGCTCTTTAAGATAGACATGGAAAAACCATATTTCCCGGCTTCAATGTGAATAAGCCCTGATATCCTCGGAGTATAATTCGGATCGTCAGGCTCAAATTCACGGAATCTAAGTGACTCCTCAAAGCTCTGCCCCTTTTCCATATTTTCAAATACCGTATCTGTCTGATCCCCGTTTGTCACGATGGTGTCGCCCCCTCTGACCCTTACGGGAGCATAGATTATAAGAGAGGGATCCTTTAGCTTCCCTTCATCAAAGGCTTTTGTCCGTATGCCCTCTCCGTCTTCTATAAAGATACGGTTTCTGCTGTTCTCACTCCGTCCCATTATGAAGTAAGCCGTGACGGCATACCTTCCGTCTCCGCTCCTTCCAATCACTATCCCTCTTCCGGGATATGAGCTGCTTTTCAACGCTTCCGAAAGCTTTTTAATTTCCATCAGCCTTTCCTTTCTCCCTAATATTCTCTATCTGCCAGTCGATAGGCTCCACTGAGTTCTTTATTAGAAAATCGTTGCACTTTGAAAAATGCCTGCATCCGAAAAATCCACGGCTTGCCGACAGAGGACTGGGATGTGGTGCCTTTAGTATGAGATGCCTCCTGTTATCAAGCATTTCAGCCTTCTCCCCTGCAGGTCTGCCCCAGAGAAGAAATACCAGTGGTCTGTCCACTTTATTAAGGGAGCGTATCACCGCGTCGGTGAAGCTCTCCCAGCCATGATTTCTGTGGGAATTGGCGGCTCCCTCCCTGACTGTCAGAACAGTATTCAAAAGAAGTACTCCCTGATCTGCCCATTTCTTCAGGTATCCGTTATCGGGGATATAGCAATTAAGGTCGTCGTGGAGTTCCTTATAAATGTTTTTTAAGGATGGCGGGATATCCTTTGGCCTTACCTCCGGCAGCACTGAAAATGCCAGTCCATGAGCCTGATTGACATTATGATATGGATCCTGCCCAAGGATCACAGCCCTTACCTTTGAATACGGCGTATAATGAAATGCATTGAACACATCAGCAGAGGGCGGAAATATCCTGTGTTTTCCATATTCCTCCTTCACAAACCGATATAGCTCAGCGTAATAAGGCTTCCCGAATTCTTCTTTTAATACGGGAAGCCAGTCGTTACTTATACCCGGCATCTTACCATCACTCCGTTTGATTTCAGATAATCCTTGACCTCGAATATAGACAGCTCCTTATAGTGAAAGAGGGATGCTGCCAGGGCTGCCTCCGCATGTCCCTCGGTAAATGCAGTCAAAAAATGTTCCTTTGTTCCGGCACCTCCGGAGGCTATGACCGGTATCGATACGGAATCCGCGATAGCCCTCGTAAGCTTCAGATCATACCCGGCTTTTGTACCGTCCGCATCCATACTTGTAAGCAGTATCTCGCCCGCTCCCAGGCTCTCCGCTTTTTTTGCCCACAAAACAGCGTCCAGTCCGACATCGGTTCTTCCGCCGTGCTTATAGACGGTCCATCTCCCATCCTCTTTTCTTTTGGCATCCATGGCAAGAACCACGCACTGGCTTCCGAATTTTCCGGCAGCTTCACTGATAAGCTCCGGATTCTCTATGGCTGCGGAATTCACGGCAACCTTATCGGCGCCTTCCCTCAAAACTTCCCGGAAATCATCAACGGTTCTGATCCCTCCGCCAACGGTAAAGGGTATAAAAAGCTGCTCCGCAACCTTCCTTACCAGCTCCACCACGGTTTTCCGGTGATCGCTTGACGCTGTGATATCAAGGAAGACCACCTCGTCCGCTCCTTCCTTATCGTAGGCCTTTGCAACCTCCACCGGATCTCCGGCATCTCTTAAATTTACAAAATTCACTCCCTTTACGACCCGTCCGTCATTTATGTCCAGGCAGGGGATTATACGTTTTGTGTACATATTTTTTTGAGAAGTCAAATGTTATCCTGAAAAGTCATATGTCATCCTGAGCAGTCATATGTCATCCTGAGCGGCGATACGTGCCAGCGGCACGTGTTTAACGCGGACCGGGTCGGGAGACGAGACGCGAAGGATCTTGCGAAGCAAAGGATCTTTCAAAAACTGCCTCACCCGATCATCAGGAAATTATTAAGCAGCCTTAAGCCCATATCAGAGCTCTTTTCCGGATGAAACTGGGTTGCAAAAATATTATCTTTTTCAACAGCTGCATCCGCCGTGGTTCCATACTCAATAGTGACCGAAACTATACTTCTGTCCTCAGCATGAACATAGTAGGAATGGACAAAGTAAAAAAACTCTCCGTCATCAATATCCTTAAAAATAGGGCTGTTCTTACGGATCTCAACCGAATTCCACCCGATATTCGGAACCTTCAGTCCCTTATCCGACGGAAGTTTTTTTACCTCGCCCTTTAATATCCCCAATCCCTGAACCCCCGGAGATTCCTCACTTTTTTCAAAAATAAGCTGCTCTCCGAGACAGATACCGAGGAATGGCTTTCCACTGTCTGCGCTTTCCTTTATTACCGGAACAAGGCCGAAGCGATGAAGCTTATCCATGGCATCCCCGAAGGCTCCAACCCCCGGAAGGATAACATGGCTTGCTTTTTTAATTTCGTCACTGTTCCTCGTGGTCAGGGGATCAAGCCCCAGCTTCTTTACAGCTTTTTCAACGCTCCTGATATTACCCGCGTCGTAATCTATTATTGCGATCATTTAATTCTCCCTGACCATCTACCTTGATGAATAAGTACCGTCATCCTGTCTGGAAACGTTGAACTCATAAAGAAGATCGCCTTCCTCGCCGCCTGACGGTTCATCCCGGTCTTCAGAGGCTTTGCTGTTTCCTTCCCCGCCTTCCTCTCCGGCGTTTTCTTCCGGAGCCTCATTGGCTTCATTACCTTCTGCCGGTGTTTCCGCTGTGTCTCCGGTATCCGCAGCTATGCTTCCCTCGGGATTGTCTGAAGGAGGAGCTGCTTCTTCAACCGGAATGGCATTAGGATCATAGGCCTCCACGGATGTGGAAACGACTCTTTTCTTATTCTTCTCTGCGTTACTTCTGGTATCAATGTCAAGCCCTGCAAGTTCGTCCGCTATTATTTCCTGCTTAACCCTTTCCCTCCACTCAGGATCTGCTATGTCCATAAGAGCGATGGTGTAGGTAGTCCGGTCTGCTATAAATGCAAGCTCATTGGCGCGGTTTTCTCCCACTCCGAATCTCTCCTTTAGAACAGAGATTATCTCGTCATAAACCTTTGTGAGGGGACCGTCTATACCTTTAGTCTTTGCCTCTTCTATATGCTCTCTGTAATATGCCACGCCCTCTATCAGCGCATTCAGAGCTTCCAGGTTTTTGCCCTGTTTATTGTAATCGTCATAGGACTCCAGCTTTCGCTGCTCGGTCATTATTGTCACCGTATTGTCAAAGATAAGCTGGCTTTCCTCATCCAGATTTCTGACTCCTGCCATTGACCTGAATGCATTATCATATTCTCCACGTTCGTATTCTGCAGTGCCCTGCTTGATAAAGCCTGCCTTCGGAAATACAGACAGACAGAATATTATCATTGCGGTAAGAGATGCAAAGAAAATAACGACTGCGATAAGCTTCTTTCTCGGTATCTTCTTTTCAGGCGGTCCGTCATCAACAGGCTTCGGCGGCTTCGGCTTCTTTGGAGGCTTTGGCTTCTTTTCCTTTTTGGGCTTTGGCTTCTTTTCCTTCTTCTTCTTTTTCTTCTTGTTGGCCTCTTCCTCTTCTGCCTCCTTTATAACCTGCATGTTCTCAAGAGTGGCCTCGGTATGGTCTCCCTCGATCTCGTCATCATCATCCGAAGAATCAAAGAGCGCACTCAGGATCCTCTTTAATAATCCGACCTTCTTCTCCTTGCCTTCGCTCTTTTTTTCTTCTTCATCCTCCTTCTTTTCGGGAGCCTTCTTTTCACGCGGAGGCTCTTCCCTGATATCGATATCCAGCTCTCCGCCAACATTCTCTACGCCATCAAAAGACATGGCGTCAACAATTACGCCGTCTTCCTCAAGAGGAATACTTGCCTTCTGTTTTTCTGTACTCTCCTCTCCCTCTTCGGAGTCGTCCTCGTCTTTATCTTTTCTTCCGAAGAGACGTGCGAACAGCCCCTTCCCTTTTTTCTTCTTTTTCTTCTTTCCCTTTTTCCCTGTTTCTTCTGACGCTTCTTCTCCGGCGGATCCGCCTTCCTCACTCACTCCCAGCATACTCATGAGCTCGTCGTCGACCATCTCATTACTGTCGTTCTTCTTTAAGAGGTCGCTTATTTCGGAGAGTTCATCGTCCTGGGGTATCTCATCTATTATATCCGTTACATCTTTTTCTTCCGTGCCGGTTATTTCGGAAAGGAGATCCTCTTCCGGGGAAGGTTCCGGCGCAGGCTCTCCTGCAGCTGATTCTCCCCCATCATCTCCCAGCTCCGGGATTGCCCCCAGAAGGTCTGCTATCTCATCGGCAGACATATCGTCGGCGGAAGCCTCTGCTCCGCCTGCTGCAGATCCGCCCTCTGCCTCAGCTTCTAGTGCTGCCTCGTCTGCTGCTTCCGGGGATTCCCCGGTGTCGGACCCACCATCGCCGGTGGGCAAAGTGCCGCCGTTAAGCAGTGCTTCTATCTCCTCCGGAGTCATCATATGGTTCGGATCGGAGGATTCCGCATCAGCGGAATCCGGTTCTGCTTCAGGTGCTGCCTCTTCTGCGGGTGCATCACCTCCGGCAGAGGCTACCATCGCTGCGATTTCTTCCGGAGTCATAATGTGATTCGGATCATCTGAAACCGGTTCTATTTCAGGGGCAGTTTCAGGTTCAGGTGCTGCCTCCTGTGCAGGTGCTGCCTCTTCTGCAGGCGCAGGTGCTGGCTCTTCCGCAGGTGCATCGCCTCCGGCAGAGGCTACCATTGCTGCGATTTCTTCCGGAGTCATGACATGATTAGGATCGTCTGACACCGGTTCTATCTCTGGTACGGGTGCCG
>CAMVGV010000093.1 GCA_947167135.1 uncultured Lachnospiraceae bacterium | reverse complement strand
GAATGGAAAAAACTGCTTACCATACCAGAGAAAAAAGTGCTTGACTTTTGCAATTATTATAGATCTTGTCAAAGGACGTTCCGTCATCTACCTTGCCCCGATCAGATGCCATCTGACTGACTAACTGTTTTCGGCTGTTATCAATGACATTCTGATAAAACTGTCTTGTCGGGTTGTCGAGCGGAAGCGAAGTATAAAGTCTTCCCATTTGTTTCCATTTTCAATTGTTTTCAAAAAAGAATCCCAGAGTATTCTGATTTGACATCCCTGAATCCCTACGCATAATGTGCCGTCAGGCTGGCATTCCTTGCACTTCGCTTGACAACAAGGATCATACTATCAATGCCGTCTATATGAACGGCGAGTGGGTGACCATCGATGTTACAGCATTGATGACAAAGGAGTGCAACTCTGAAGATACCAGCGAATCAAACTGGTATCGTACAGGCAGTAGTAATTGGAGTAAATACGGCAATTATGAAACAATGCCGTACATCAACTACGAAATATGGAGATACGGAATGGACGAAAACACCTATCAGTGCAGGGCAGAGGCTATCGATAAATGAAAATGTACTGACATCCTTCATCAGGTATGATGCCTGGCACAGGTATCATACCTATCGTTTTTTATAAGAGTATTGAAGAGTATCTCAGATATGGTAGAATATAAATGTCACAGGAAACAATGAAACGGAGGTGACATTATGGATAAAAGACGAATGACATGGGATCAGATGGTTGAAGAATACCCTGATATGTGGGTGGTTATCAGCAATCCTGTTATGGATGGTGACCATCCGGATATCCTGGAGGGTGATGTGGTGGAAGCCGTTAGTGATAACGATATAGGTAAATTCAAGTCAAGCCACAGAGGACAGGGACTTGAATACAGAAGGACAACCGAAAGCGGCTGGAATGGTATGTTTTATGCAGACTTTAGTATGACAACTGTTTAACCGGAAAAACAGGCCTTCTTTCCAGTATTTATCAAATGACACCAAAATAATGGCTCTTATAGACAGTGGAGCGGAAACTCCTGTCTGGTGTGCCGGGGAAGAAGAATTCCTGGCAGCATATCCGGATTCGGTAAAAATGGGATGGGAAAGTGAAATACACGGCTTTGGAAAGGAACCGGAAAAAGGGAAAGTCTATGTAATACCGAAGTTTATACTGTCCGATGGAAATACCGACTATAAGATTATTAATCTGATGGTTGCTGTTTGTTATCATCCTCTCATCGGATATGATTTTGTTATGAGCGATACGATGTTTTCCAAGGCAGATACATTTATTCATCGTATCGACAACAAATATGTCGAGATATTCTTTGATAAAGATGGCTACCAATGTGCCGCAAAAAAAGGGAAAGGCACATTCAGTATCATAACCTTTGCTCAAGAAGAACACTTGTAGTTTATCTGAGATACTGCTGAGTTTTTTGAAGCAGGTGATAGTGAAGAAAGGGTATAAAAGTGGTATAAAGATGACGGCTGCCCCTCCTTTCCTTTGATTTTACTGGGGTTTCGAGATGGTATCTTTTTTTCGATTGCCAACGGTGTTGCTGTCAGAGAAGATTATGTAGAAGGTGAAGGAGTTCCTGCACTTTCAAAGACCCTTGCAAAAGTATCTACAAAGACCTTCAGCCTAAGGTCAAAGGTCTGTCATTCACCAACGAGTACGGCAAGAAGGTCAGCATTAAAGTCCTGAAGAACTATAATGAGAGCAGCACCAAGAGCGGCTGCACCGCAACGATAAGCGGCAATGTGATCGTCCTTGAAGGGCATGGAAACTATAAAGGAACCGCAACAATACCGCTGTCATAAATAAAGCAAAATCATATATACCTCATTGTCATTAAGTCAAAGAGCTGTCGCACTAAGAATGGTGTGGCAGCTCCTTTTTCCTGTGAAAAACACAAAAGCTAGAATATTAGCAATCCCTCATCTTTCGATTGATACCATCATGAAATTTCGAAAAACTTTCAAAATAAATATTGTATCCCTACTACATTTTCAAACGGTGCGCAAAACGGTGCGCAAAAAATGACGATGGCTCAAACTCCTTTCTATTTCAGCGTTTTCAGTAACGGTAAAAGCTTCGAATCCTTCTGGCCCAGTACTTGTCATAAGGAGGGGTGCTGCACGTCCGGGGGACGTGCGTATAGCACCGACCGGAGCGAAGCGGGAGTAGAGAAGATACTGAAGTCTTTTATTGTATTTCAGGCTGATTAATACCTATGCATATACATCACAGGAAGTGGAAAAATCATCAAACTTGGATAAAGAAAGTGTCAAAACCTGTTGTCTCTATAATTTCACGAACCGCAGCATTTATCCCTGTCATCTTGAATTTCTCTTTATCCTCCAATGACTTATACATCATAAGAAATACACGAAGTCCTGCTGACGATACATAAGCCATTTTACTGACATCAACATGAATACTTGTGATATTTTCTCCGGCCTCCTGAAACTGCTTCAAAAGCTCCGGTGCCGTGAGCGTATCCATACGTCCCTGGATGCTTTCTTCAAACAATCCGTCGCTGACAGAGCTTTTTACCTCAAACGGGAGATCACGAATTTCGGACATCTCTGATGGATCCGCTTGATCTGTATCCTCCTTAAAATCAGGATCTGCAGTGATCTTCCAAACATTCACATGCTTTAAGTTATCCTTTAGCTTTTCGATTTCTTCCCCGGTCATGGCATCGAAAAGCTTAAGCTCGATGTCATCCCGGTAGTAAGGGATCTTTTCCACCAGAAGCCCTTTTGCTTTATACCTTGCTTCAATCTTTTCATAATCCACAGCCATATTTTTTCCGCCGGAATTATTTACAACGCTTGCATTATTCTTGTGAAGATCCGTATCCGACTGTCCGCCGAAACCTTTTCTGGCTGCCATCAAATACTCCATTGCCCGATCTCCTGCAACAGCCTTAAATACAGCCATATAATAATCGAAGGTCTCCGCATCCGAACTAAGCCAGCATCCGCCTTTCTCAGTGAGAATACGTCGGATATTTACCATGAGCTGTTCCATTTCTCCCGGGGTTAAATAAACGGTAAGCCCCTCCATGGCAATACAGACAGGTCCCTCTGCTTTGTCAGCTGCAGCCTTCATGCTTTCATAATTTGTTACATCAACTACCTCAAAATCTATCTTTTTCTTCTGTTCTTCATCTGTCATAGAAGCAATGATCGGAGAAAAATCATTGATCACGGCCGGAAGATCACAGCCGATATAATGCATTCCCTTTTCTACACAATCAAATACCCTGGGAGTATAGCCACAGGGAATATCCATCAGGATATTCAGCCCGCTTTCCTCGATCGTTCTGTTGAGCGCAACATAACGGAGCTCCCTGACGATATCTGACGGCCTGTTTACCATATCCGTAGGATCCACTCCGTGAAAAATCTCTTCTTTTTCAACCCCCATTTGTTCAAGAATTTCCAGAGCTTTTTCATAGTGAGCATTTGCCAACATAATAAGTGTTGTAACTGCCGTGTTGGATGTTGGATTAACCTTGATACTTAAATTCTTTTCGTCATTCACTTTTATTCCCCCTCCTTTAATGTAGTGAATAAATATATTCATCATAATATACATTAAATCGATTCATTTTTCATCATAAACCTGATGATATATTTGCCAGTGAATGCCGGGGGGGGTTGTTGTATTTCAGGGCTATATGGAGAAAATACCCTCACATTATGCGGTCGTTCGCAGTAAGGGCACCTCCTTCATAAGCTTTCTCCCTTCAAAAATAATTCAGGTATTTGTGATGGTCTCCTTAGCTTCTTCCTTTGTCTTCGCTTTTTCTACCTGTTCTTTAAGATTTCCCGTTAGTTTCATATCTTTCCTCCTGAAAAACAAGTCTTTATGTTATTACACGATAGAACGTCGGGATATGGCAGGAGAAAACGTGTTATAATATTTGAAACCGTTAACCATCTGACTCCCCGAAAAGAAAGGACTACAGCATGAACAGCAGCATAACAAAGAGAAATGCCCTGCTTTCAAAAAAAGTGATAAAGGGCCTTCAATCCAGAAATATGACCGGGTATTATGCGGAGAATAAGGAAGAGGCATTAGAAATAGCACTTTCTCTGATCCCCGAGGGAAGCGTTATCGGAATGGGCGGGTGTATGAGTGCCCATGAGATCGGTCTTGTGAATGCCCTAAAAGCCGGAAATTATGATTTTATCGACAGGGATGCCCTTGAGGATAAAAGAGCCGCCATGCTTAAAACCTATGATGCGGACTTCTTTATCTCAAGTGCCAATGCCATTACCGAAGACGGCGTGATCTTTAATATCGACGGAAATTCAAACCGGGTCTCAGCCATAGCACAGGGTCCGAAAAAGGTTATATTCATCGTTGGTATGAATAAAGTCTGCCGGGATACAGACTCGGCTCTGAACCGGGCAAGAAATATCGCAGCTCCCATAAACTCCCAGAGAGTCGGTGTCAGGACTCCCTGTACTGAAACCGGTTCCTGCGCAAACTGTAAATCAGAGGAATGCATCTGCTGTCAATTCCTTATCACCAGATTCTCCAGGCATAAGGACAGGATCCACGTGATACTTGTAAATGAGGATCTGGGATTCTGACAGAGTCAATAAAATGGAGTCATTGGAACAGTCCCCAATGACTCCAATTACTTTCAGAAGCCGGTCAATACAGGCCGTCAAGAAACTGATTCAGGGCTTTTCTGTCATAGAAATGATCATACTCATTTATCGGATAATCCACAGGTGCACCCTGATCGATATCATAGAAAGAGCCGTTTTTCACGAAGCTTAGACGGTTTGAGCCCGAAATACGCATCATTGTTCCCCCGGCGGTAGTCACGCTAAGCGCCCCGCAGGAACCGCCGCCTGACTGTTTTCCGATTACTGTAACCCTCCCGGAACTCTTAAAAACACACGGCACAAGATTTCCGCAGGAAAAGCTCACAGGGGATGTCAGACAAAAAAGCTTCAGACCCTTTCCGTCAAGGGTATCCCTTTCGTCAAATTCATGGTCCAGATTGGTATCCGCCTTATATGCCTGGGTTATCCTTGCCCCGGTATTCGGATTTTCAAGACTTACCTCTGCTTCTCCGATAAAGGCCGCGATAGCATATACTGCCGCTGTATCCTGTCCCCCGGTATTGCAGGAAAGATCCAGCACCACCTTCTTTACCGGAGAATCATCCCTTAAGATCCGGCTAACCGAGTAACTGATAATCCCCATCGTATCCTGTGCATCCGCATCGGGAGCTTCATTATAATAATCCTCCTGCCCATGAACAAATGAATCAAAGGTGATATATGCGGTATCCCCGATCTCCTCATAGCCCGGGATCCCGTCAGGATAATACCTTTCCCTGGTATCATTAAGTAAAGCCATAAGAGAAGAAGTTGAATTCCTCGACTTTCCCTCTCCTATGTACTTTCCGAAATCCTTTGCTGCATCAGCGCCAGAAATATAAGAAGGATTCAGAAATTTACTGTGCTGGTCATCAAGGAAGCGATAAATGATATCGTGGTATATCCTGTCAGTCTCCTTCGAATCCGTTCCCAGAAGTATCTCCTTTGCCCCGGTATTCTTTGCAAGCGTATCAAAGCTGTCTATGGCATGTGTTTCTTTTAGCCCATATAGCTCATCAAAGGCAAAGCAGAATTCATTATATGAAAACTTTGCGAGTTCTTCGCCAGCCTTACCGGAAGCTTCCACCGAATAATAGGATTCCCCTATGTCGCTCAGACCCTTTTCCACACTTCCGATATCGGAAGCCGAGCACACATAAAGATTTTCCCCGTTATATAGAATATTGAAATTTCTTGGCGTGATCAGGATATCAGACAGAGTCTGAAGCGGCACGTAGTATTGTTCTCCGTCCCTTATCAGGTCGATATCATATTCCGATAAATCCATATCGATCTCATTACCCATCCTGACATCGGTTTCCGCACTTCTTTTAAGATACTCTTCCTTTCCGTCCTTTGATCTCAGATTCGTGTTGATCGCGAGATCCAGTAAGGATTCTTCACCCATACGCATAAACTGGTCATAATCCTCAAAATGGAAGCTGTCATCAGCAAAATCAACAGCCATATAATAACCGTCTTCTCTCGTAAGGGTGACTATATCACCATCCGCTTTTGCCGTAACCGAGTATGGCGCTGCTTCTTCCGAAACAGGTGCGGCGGCAAACGGAATAATAAAGGACATAAAACCTGCCCAGTTTTCTATATCCACATAAGGTATTTCACTGCCGTTAATAAAATAAAGCGGCATGGATTCTTTATTTTGCATTGAAAAGATATAAAGAGGTGTTTCCTTCTCCTCAACAGATATTCCGGCGCCTTTGTTTACGATACCCGTTTTGCAGCCCGAGACCGTCCCTGTAATAAATACAAAGGTCAGTAATATCGCCAATACCTTTTTCATAACAGTTCAAACCTCCTTATTATCTGTTAAAGAGTCAGTAGAGTCGGTTATTTCTGATGTCATTTTCATCATCTCTTCACCTCCAGGAATACTCCCGCTATCTGTCATTATGCCTAATACCTATGAAACTGTCAAAAAATGTAATTTGGATGATTAAAGCGCCAAAAGTAATTGTCACCACACAAGCTTGCTTGTGGTGGGGA
>CAMVGV010000092.1 GCA_947167135.1 uncultured Lachnospiraceae bacterium | reverse complement strand
TTTATTATGCTTGAGGTAAGAAATGTAAAAAGATCCATGCCGGATTACGATAAGGTTGTTGATCTTTTTAATGAGGCGTTTCCCGACTACGAGTTGTATCCGATATAGGTGATGAGACTGATGGCACTTAGAAAGGGTGTTGATTTTCTGGCATTTTACGACGGCGACGAGTTTATAGGGATCAACTACGGTGAGTCAACGGGGACGGTTCTCCTTGACTCCCTCACGGGAGTCAGAGAGAACCGTCCCCGTTGACTCATTCATATCACTTTCATCACCCATAAGGCGAAGCTGCTGTTGAGATCCCGCTCGCTGACGGTCAGGGGACAGAGACCGGTTTCGGGCACATCTTCGAGCCAGCCGCATTCTCCACCGCCGCCGATCCCGGGGATCTTCATCATGATATCATAATAAAAGTATACATACCGATCCCGAGGAAAATCATCAGGGAGGATCTTACGCAGCTTTCCTGCATCGATAAAGATACCGTCATCGGTCCTGATAAAAGCACCGGAATCAATGACCTCGTTGTAGTCGGCATATGTCCTGCCGTATTCATCACCCACCACTATATCCGGCAAAACCTCATATTTTGCATGGGATGCGTTTCTGATAAATAAAAGTGCTATAACTAATGCAGCAGAGAAGGCGGCAGCCTCTGCAACGATCTTTCTCCGGTCATACGGACAGTAATCCCTTATTCTTTCAAATCGGGACTTCATATCCCTGAAAACCCTGTTGTCTGTAAATGCTGCAGGAAGGCCTTCTGTATCGCTCCTGAACCATATCGAGCTCTTAAGTATCAGCTTGCCGTATTCTTCAGGTTTCCCGCCGCTTAGTTGTATGGTCACCCTGTCGCATATCTGCTCCATGTCGGCACGAAGCTTTTTTTCAATAAGCATAAGAAGCGGGTTTATCCAGAGCACGGAGGCGAATATCTCCCACGCTTTGAATATCCAGAGATGTCCGAGACGGATATGCGTTTTTTCATGAAGGATTATCGTTTTCAGCTGCTCTTCGGGAAGCTTTTCAGTCATTAGCTTCGGTATTATTATCCGGGGTCTTAACAGCCCAACAGCGCAAGGTGATACCGCCATATCGGTAATATAAACCTTTTCACCATAAAGCACGGTTTCTTTTGTATCCCGGAGCAGACGTTTCATTCTGTGAAATATGACATGGCGGCGAAATAAGAGCAGGAAGATGACTGTAAAAAATAAAGCCCGGAGCCACGGATATGTAATGGATATCTCCTGGCACATGAAGAACGGCAGACATATCTTCCATGACTGCTTCATTCCTTCGAAATATACCTTAAGCCTTCCGAAGAACGGCACCAGGATAAACAGGCTCCAGATCGCGCCATTTAGGAATACTTTACGCTTCAACACGGTTGAACGAAGAAACAGGACGATAATAGTTAAGAGGATGGAAACAATGGCGCATCTTGCAAAGACCGTCGCCAGGTATGCAGAGACGAAGCCTAGGAAATCCTGAATAAAAGCTGCTTCATTCAGAAATATTACAAGAAGCGTGTCATACATTCTTTTTCTTCCGCTGTCTTAATATCTTTTCAAGTTCCTTTATTTCTTTATCTGAAAGCTCCGCAGTCTGAAGGAATGATGCAGCGGCGCCAGATTGGCTTCCGCGGTAGTAAGTTTCCACAAAATCTTTCTGCTTCTGCTTAAGGCATTCTTCCCGTGTTTTTTTCGGATAATAATGGAAAACTCTGCTGTCATGCTCGTCCACGGTATAACCGACGAGACCTTTCCTTAAGATGTGGTGAAGCAGTACACGTTCAGTCTGGTCGCTCATGTCATCCGATTCCTGTACTTTTTTCAGTATTTCAGAAGATGTTATTCCTTCTTCGCCGTCCCATATCGCTTCCATCAGCAGCCATTCCCTTTCGGTAGGCATCTTGTCATCTTTTCCCACGCTCATCACCCCATATAAAAAATGAAATATAGTTTATACGCTTTAACAATTATATATCTTATGTGATCACCGGAGCAAGAAGTCAGAGTGAGGTATCTACTGTTCCGCCTGTTCAGGTGTTTTTCCTTTTTCTTACATGCTCTGAGAATCTGCTCTGCATGCAGGATGGCGCGTATGATCTCCTCCTCATCATATTCGTCACTTTTTCTCCTTTTGTAGAGAAGGTTCAGTTTCATTCCGATGGATGTCCTGACCTGGGAGGCCTTGTCAGATGTCTTTGCGTTCAACACCTGCGCGGATATCTGCTTGAAGCTGTAATCAGATCTGCGCTTCTTATTGTTCTTTGAAACAGGGCGGGTGACGGAGATGGTTCCCGCATATGATCCATCTATATGATGAAGTTTTGTAACCCGCCTTTCCGTGTTACCGGTTCTTATTATGCTCACATCATTCATAGCTTATCCTCAAAAGATGCAAATGGTTAACTCTACTTAATGTTTATATCGGTTAAAATCTGTTAACAAATAACCCTCGGCTGATCTGGTCTTCTGTTCGGAATCGAACGTCTAAAGGTATGGAAAAGCACAGATATCACATAATATAAAGAAGGCGCTATATGGCGCTCAACTGCATCCGGTAGTATTTTTCATACAGACCGCCCTGTTTTATAAGTTCCCTGTGTGTGCCGCGTTCCCTGATCCCGTCATTGTCAAGGACAATGATCTCGTCGGCGCCGAGGATGGTAGAAAGCCTGTGGGCTATTGTGATCGTGGTCCTGCCACAGGCAAGCCTATCCAGGCTGTCCTGGATGAAGCGTTCACTTTCATTATCAAGAGCGCTTGTTGCTTCATCAAGTATCAATATGGGCGGATTCTTTAAGAATACTCTCGCTATGGCGATGCGCTGTTTCTGCCCTCCGGAAAGTCTTGCTCCACGCTCTCCGACCAATGTATCAAGACCTTCCGGCAGTTCCTCCAAAAAATCCAGCAGATCGGCATCTTTGGCCGCTTTGAGTATATCCTCATCAGATGCATCAGGCCTGCCGTAGGCAATGTTCTCCCGTATGGTCCCATTGAACAGATAGACATCCTGCTGCACGATCCCGATGAAGGATCGCAGCGATCTCTGAGTCACATCGCGTACATCAATACCGTCTATTTTCACACTGCCTTCAGAAACATCGTAAAACCTGGGGAGCAGTGAACACAGAGTGGTCTTGCCTCCGCCCGAAGGCCCGACTATGGCAACGGACTTGCCGGCATCTATGTGCAGATTTATGTTTCGCAGCACGTTTTCGTCATTTTCATAGGAAAAGCAGACATCCGTATAATCAATGATACCTCTCACGCCTTCAAGTTCCGCTGCACCAGGACTGTCGGTGATCTCCGGCATGGTCTCCATCACTTCGTTAAACCTCTGAAAGCCCGCCAGGCCCTTTTGTAGCAGTTCAGTAAACTCCACCAGGACATTTATAGGATTGATGAAGATGCTGATATAGAGAGCGTATATGGCCAGATCCTCGCCGGAAAGCGATCCCTTGGCGATGAGAAATCCCCCTGCGACCAGCACGGTCACATACATCAGGCCCTCAAAAAGACTGTTTCCGGAAAAAAATACTGACATCTGCCGATAATTTGCTTTTTTTGAATCAAGGAAGGCCAGATTGCTCTTGTCAAATTTTTTCTTTTCGATATCCTCACCGGCAAAGGATTTCACAACTCTGATCCCGGAAAGAGTATCCTGCAGTGACGAGTTGATCCCGGCCACTTTTACACGGTTGTCATCAAATGTAGCACGCATCCGCCTGTTCTGCGTAAATGTGAAAATACCCATGAGAAGCCCCATGACGGCCAGACAGGCTGTCAGGGGTATATTGATGCAAAAGAGAAGTATGAGTGATCCGGCAAGCTTGATCACGGAAATGAAGATATTCTCCGGCCCATGGTGCGCAAGTTCCGATATATCAAAAAGATCGGAGACAAGCTTTGCCATCATCTCGCCTGTATTGTGAGTGTCATAATAAGAAAAAGAGAAGGCTTCAAACCTTTCAAACAGGTCATGCCGCATCTGCGACTCCATGCGTGCGCCCATCATATGTCCCTGGTAGGTGACGTACCATCTGCACAACATCCTGATCACGTACATCATGATAAGTGCTGCGGCAAGGATCCCAAGCTTTGACAGAATCTCCTCGGGAGAGCGCAAAAACAGCGTACTTCTCAGCACCCGCAGAAACTGCGGGAACGCAAGGTCGATCAGCGACAGCACTGTAGCGCAGAACAGGTCGAATATAAATACGCCTTTATACGGTTTGTAATATGGTATGAATTTTCTTACAAGCTTCATGAAGTAAATATTATCACATAATCCGGTAAAGATGGCGGTGGCTTCGATCAGCGGTCGATCAAAATTGTTAACAGGGGTTGTCTGTTAACGCGAATTAACCGATAATAGAATAAGGAGCAGCTAAGCATGCAGATCATCGGTTTTGTAATCAACAGGCGGTGTCATACCTTATCCGTTAATACAAATTAACAAAGAATAATATGTAAAACAGGGAGGAGTTTATCATGTCTTTAGAGGTAAACAGCAGGGTGATATCACAGATCATGGATCTGAAAACATCTGTCCCGGGAGTGACAAGAAAAGAGAGCCGAAAAAAAGAAATCAGAGGAACGAAGAAAAGACAAAAAAGTCGAACAGGAGCAGATTGAAAAACAACGTGCTGAAATGATATCGGCAGACAGTAATGGACTTGTTTTTTCTGTTATTGGCACGGATATGAAAGAAATTACTGATCATCTATTGGATAAATGGGGAGCAGGAGAAATAAGCGGAACGATAGGGCTTGATCTGAAAGCGTGAATCTAGATCGATGAAGAAGAGGCATTAACAAATATCCGGTTGCGAGTAAATACAGATTTATCACATAACACAAAGGAGGGTAAAAACATGACAATGAACGTAGGTACTGATTATTCAGTCAACAAAGAAGGATTCACAAGTGTGGATATTCCCCGGGCGGAAAAGGGCGATCTCGAGGAGCACAGAAAATGGTCGGGATCAGTCAAGCCGGAATTGGATGAATGGAAAGAGAATAACGAAAAAATACGCAGCAACAGTCCGGATCACGGTAGCGGCGTTGTTTATAACAGGTCTGAAGAGCCGAGTGAAAGATCCATATATTCGATCAATAAGAAGAGTGCGGCTGACAGGGCAGCTATAGTGAATCAGCTGAAGGCTGATGCCGAAGAGCGGAAAAACCAGATGATGAACCTCGTGCAGAGGACTCTCTCGGGCCAGGTGGGGGCATTCGGTAAGGCTTCCGGAGATGATTTCTGGAGGACGCTTGCAAGCGGAAAATATACTGTTGATGCGGCTACTAAAGCACAGGCAAAGGAGGATATCAGTGAGGACGGTTACTGGGGAGTAAAGAAGACCTCTCAGAGACTATTTGATTTTGCATCGGCTCTTGCCGGTGATGATGTGGACAAAATGAAAGATATGCAAAAGGCTATGGAAAAAGGGTTCAAGCAGGCGACAAAGACATGGGGGAGGGATCTTCCGGAGATAAGCAGAAATACCCTGAGTGCAGCAAACAAGCTGTTTGAAGATTATTTCAAATCAAAGCAGTCGATCGAAACGGGTTCAGTTGAGGGATAGATCATCCGGGGTGTCATTTATTTATGAAGGGACCGATATAAGAAATGAGTGATCATACGGAACAAGGAGGTTCTTGGATATGAGCGGGATTGAGGCCATAAATAACGGACCAGCTATGGTACAGCAGGATACGGGAGCTCGAGGATCTGCTGCAAAAGTCAATGAGGGTGGACGGGAGGATTCCGGCAGTCTTTTATTTGCCGGCAATCTGAATCTCCCACAGGCACCTGCCAATAAGATAGAGGCTGCCCGTAAACAGGCGATGAAGCTTGTCACGGATGCCTTTGGGACGGAACGGAATACCGATAAAGGGCTGACCGAGATAAGAGAGCGGAGAGCAGATGTCGAGAGAGATCTTGCTGCCAGAAGAGAGATGGTTTCCGGCTTAAAAGACAGTGTGAGCAGCTATGCAAAGAAACAGGGTATCACTGAGGACAGCAGGGAGCAGAAGGATCTGGATATCCTGCGTAAGGTAAGAGGATACGGGAGTGATGATCCCTATGCAGCCATGACGGATCCGTTATCCTGTCTCAATGATGATGAGCGCAAAAGATACGCTGCTATCATGGATGAAGGCCTTACAGAATATCAGAAGCTCGCTTTGGATGCCGATAATGAAATAAGAAATGCCCGGATAGAGATCGATCAGGATAAAGAAATGATCCGTGCCTATAATATTGCGATCAGAGACGTCAAGCTCGAAAGCCTGAAGGATCAGAGCATGGTGAAGGCTCAAAAAGGCAAGGACAAGATAATGCAGACCGCATCAAAAGATGTTATCAGTTCTCTTGTACAGGAAGCGGTCCAGCATATTGACGAGGAGCTAGAAGAGGTTAAGGAAGAAGCAGAAGAAAAAGCTGAAAAAAGGGCAGAGGAAAAAGAGAAAGCCGCGGAACGCGAAGAAGAGAAAAAAGAAAAAGAGATACTTGAGGGCGAAGCAAAGCTTGAACGGCTTAATTCTCAGAGTGTCAGCTCTGATCAACAGGGGCAGGTGAATACCGAAATACAGAATATACTAAATAAGCTGAGCCTTCTTGAAGATGACATCAAGGGGATCGAAGTGAATAAGCAGTTATAGGGGTTGTTTTAATGAATGTAAGCATAGAAAAAATAAGTCAATGAGAACCGTCCCCGCTGACTCGAGAAAAAATAAGTCAACGAGAACCGTCCCAATGCCGTTAAGTTTAGATAATTATTGTGTTATACGGAAACCG
>CAMVGV010000091.1 GCA_947167135.1 uncultured Lachnospiraceae bacterium | reverse complement strand
ATCGAAAAAGCCCAGATGAAGATAGAGGAGAATAACTTCGGTATCAGAAAGAACCTTCTTGATTATGACGCGGTAAATAACGACCAGAGAGAGATAATCTATGATGAGCGGCGGAAGGTCTTAGACGGCGAGAATATGAGGGATTCCATCTACGGAATGATCACGGACATTACGGAAAATGCCGTGGATATGACCATAGGAGAAGACCAGAAAACAGAGGACTGGGATCTGGAGGGATTAAATCAGCTCCTGCTGCCGGTGATACCTATGGAACGTATCAGGACACCGGATATCAGGGGCTTAACCCCCGCGGAGCTGAAGCACAACCTGAAGGAAAAGGCCGTAAAGATATACGAGGACAAGGAAGCGGAGTTCCCGCAGCCTGAAATGCTCCGTGAGATAGAGCGTGTGATCCTTCTCAAGGTTATAGACAGAAAATGGATGGATCATATCGATGATATGGAACAGCTCCGGCAGGGAATAGGCTTGCAGGCCTTCGGACAGAGGGATCCGGTTGTGGAATACAGGACTGCAGGCTTCGAAATGTTCGACCAGATGACTGCAGGTATCAAGGAGGATACGGTGCGGCTCCTGATGCATGTCCATGTCGAGGAAAAGGTTGAACGTGAGCAGGTAGCGAAGGTTACGGGTACCAATAAGGATGATTCGGTGAAGAAGGGTCCCGCAAAAAGGGCGAATAAGAAGATTTATCCGAACGATCTCTGCCCCTGCGGCAGCGGCTTGAAATATAAGAATTGTCATATGAAGACCGGAGGATTGGAGTAATAAAATGCTGGAACTTGACAACCTGAAGGTAGAGCTTGAGGGCTACAGGACACCCTTAAAGGATCTTTATAAGTCCCTTGACCTTGAGAATAAGGAAAACCGCATTATTGAGCTTAACCGGAAGATGGAGGAGCCTGACTTCTGGAATGATCCCGAAAGCAGCACGAAGCAGAGTAAGGAGCTGGGGTCATTAAAGGAGGATGTAGAGACCTATAAAAAGCTTGACAGCCAGTTTAATGATATGTTTGATCTTATCGATATGGCCAATGAGGACAATGATGAAACCCTCGCAGATGAGATCAAAGAGGAGTTTATAAGCTTCAAGGAAGACTATGAGAAGATACGCTTAAAAACACTGCTGTCAGGTGAGTATGATGCGAATAATGCGATTCTGCGCTTAAATGCCGGAGCCGGAGGCACCGAGTCCTGCGACTGGTGCAGCATGCTTTTCAGGATGTACAGCAAGTGGGCAGAGTCACACGGGTTCAAGACCGAGGTTCTGGATTCTCTTGACGGTGATGAAGCGGGACTAAAAAGCTGTACCTTCCAGATAAACGGAGAGAATGCTTACGGGTATCTAAAGTCGGAGAAGGGAGTTCACCGGCTTGTCCGTATCAGTCCCTTCAATGCCCAGGGAAAGAGACAGACCTCCTTTGTGTCACTGGATGTCATGCCGGAAATAAGCGATGATGTGGATATAGAGATAAAGAGTGATGATATAAGGATAGATACCTACCGTTCGTCGGGAGCGGGAGGACAGCATATCAACAAGACCTCCTCGGCAATAAGGATCACCCACTTTCCCACCGGAATAGTGGTGACATGCCAGAATGAGAGATCCCAGTTCCAGAATAAGGACAAGGCCATGCAGATGCTAAAGGCAAAGCTCCTTATGCTGAAGGAGGAGGAGAATGCCGACAAACTTTCAGAGATCCGCGGAGAGGTAAAGGACAACGCCTGGGGATCACAGATAAGGTCCTATTTCCTGCAGCCCTACCAGCTTGTGAAGGACTTGAGGACAGGCGTGGAAGTAGCCCAGGCGGACAGTGTGCTGAACGGAAATCTGGATCCCTTCATAAACGGCTATCTGGTATGGATCGCGAAAGGCGGGAATGTAAAGGAGTAATATGGTAAATATCGCAGTTCTCGGATACGGGACGGTGGGGAGCGGAGTAGTCAGGGTTCTTACCGAAAACAGTAAGAAGATAGACAAAAAGGCCGGAACACCTGTAAGAGTAAAGTATGTTCTGGATCTCAGGGATTTTCCCGGGGATCCGGTGCAGGAAAAAATAGTACATGATTTCGGTGTTATCCTGAATGACCCCGAGGTAAAGATAGTAGTCGAGGTAATGGGAGGCTTAAAGCCCGCATACGAATTTACAAAGGCTGCCCTGGAGGCGGGAAAAAGCGTATGTACCTCGAATAAGGAGCTGGTTGCGGAGCACGGTGCGGAATTACTGGATCTTGCCAGGGAGAAAAACGTAAATTATCTTTTTGAGGCAAGCTGCGGCGGAGGCATACCGGTTATTAGAGCGATAAACAGCTCACTTACTGCAGAGGATATAGATGAGGTTTCCGGAATATTAAACGGAACCACAAATTATATCCTGAGTGAGATGAGCGAAAAGGGATCGGACTTTGATGCTGCCCTGAAGGAAGCGCAGGAGCTTGGATACGCAGAAAGAAATCCCGAGGCTGACGTGGAGGGGCATGATGCCTGCAGGAAGATTGCTATCCTCTCATCCCTTGCCTTCGGACATACCATTAAATATCAGCATATTCATACAGAGGGCATTACAAGAATAAGTCACGCAGATATGGTTTTTGCCCGCGAAGCGGATATGGCGGTGAAGCTCCTTGCCAGTGCATACAAGGTTCCTGACCAAAAGGGAGGGAAGAACTATTTTGCCCTTGTTGCACCCTTTTTGATCGGAAACGGTCATCCCTTATTTAATGTGAACGGTGTGTTTAATGCCGTATATATTCATGGAAATATGCTGGGGGATTCAATGTTTTACGGGAGCGGCGCCGGAAGTCTTCCCACTGCCAGTGCGGTGGTTGGCGATGTGATCGATGCAGTAAAGCATCTTTCGAGAACCCTGTTTGTTTTCTGGGATTCAGAGGAGCTTACGCTTTCGGATAACGGCTGCGCTAAGAGAGCCTTCTTTATAAGGATCCCGAAGGAAAGGTTAAGTGATGCAAAGACCCGCTTTGGTGCAAAGACAGAGCTCTTAAGCTCCGAGATCCCTGATGAGGCGGCTTTGATAACCGAAGTGATGAGTGAGAACGAGTTTGAAAAGAAATTTGCTGAAGCGGGTTACGTTATCAGCAGGATAAGGATAAACAAATGAAGCTTCTAGTAAAGAAATTCGGCGGAACCAGCGTCGGAGATAAGGAAAGGATCTTAAATGTTGCCAGACGCTGCGCCGCAGACTGGCAGGCGGGAAACAATATAGTTATGGTGTTGTCCGCTATGGGGAAACAGACTGATGTGCTCATCGATCTTGCACATCAGATAAACCCGGATCCACCTAAGAGGGAGCTGGATATGCTTCTCACAACGGGAGAGCAGACCAGTGTGGCGCTTATGTCCATGGCCTTTGCGGGAATGGGAATACCGTCGGTTTCCTTAAATGCTTTTCAGGTCTCGATGCATACCACCAGAGTTTATGGAAATGCCAGACTCAAACGTATCGATACCGACCGTATAGAGCATGAGATAGAGAGCCGGAAAATCGTTATAGTAACAGGCTTTCAGGGAGTGAATAAGTATGACGATTACACCACTCTGGGGCGCGGAGGTTCGGATACAACGGCGGTTGCCCTTGCGGCAGCGCTCCATGCCGACAGCTGTGAGATATTCACGGATGTGGACGGGGTATATACCGCGGATCCGAGGATAGTAAAGGGTGCAAGGAAGATGAAGGAGATTTCCTATGACGAAATGCTGGATCTTGCGACCCTGGGGGCAGGAGTACTCCATAACCGTTCAGTGGAACTTGCAAAAAAATACAACGTACCTCTTATAGTACGTTCAAGTCTCAATGAATCAGAAGGAACAGTCATCAAGGAGGTGGCAAAAGTGGAAGGAATGCTGGTTTCGGGAGTTGCGGCAGACAAGAATACGACACGTATCTCCGTTCTGGGACTGGAAGACAGACCCGGTGTGGCTTTTAAGCTCTTTGACCTGATCTCAAAGAAAAACATAAATGTGGATATGATCCTTCAGTCCATAGGACGTGACGGGACAAAGGATATTTCCTTTACCGTGGGCTCCGATGACGGACAGACAGCCATCGACGCCATAAGGGAGAATCTGAAGTCGCTTCATGCAAAGGATGTGAGCTTTAATGAAAATGTTTCAAAGATCTCCGTTGTGGGTGCAGGTATGATGAGCTCTCCGGGAGTTGCTGCAAAGATGTTTGAGTGCCTTTACAATTCGGGGATCAATATCAATATGATCTCAACCTCCGAGATCCGTGTAACGGTTCTTATTGACAGGGATGATACGGACAGGGCAATGCAGGCAGCTCACGACGCTTTCGGACTGGAGGATTGATACTCTCAGTTCCAATAATCCTGCTGATAGTATGTGTTTTCGGATCTTCCCGGCTCTGCCGCTGCACCCTGTAAGATTCCTGAAGGGTTTCCGGAAGAGGCACATATGTCCCGGTAGAAATATGCGGATGCTGCGGTAATATTCGGATTAATCCAAAGAAAGGCCAGCCCGCAGGACAGGATCCCAAGGAGGAAGAAGCCTGCATAGCTCAGATACAGCCGGAACAGACGGAATTTATTACCCTTCATCATCCTGAAAGAGCTCTTTACGAGATCCCCGGACTTCATACCGGGGTTATCAAAGTACAGGAAATAGGTCATTGATACGGAGAGTCCCACAACGATTGTCCATACGATATAAAAGACCGTTGTGATCAACAGAATGATGACTCCTGCGATAAGTGCCCCGGTACGCTTTGAAAAAACTGCGAGTACCGCAAATATCGCGGATCCCGTCAGTATGGCGATGAGCCCCGGAAGGAGATAGAGAAATATCCACAGGAAAGCGAATACCACAGTTGCCGGATCATGGGTAAAACAGTAGAAGAGATTCGAAAAATCCGCCCTTTCACCCTTTGTCACATCAAATACCATCTTGTCCACCCCGGTATAAAACAGGGTAGAGACAATTGATATCACAAGAGAGACCGGGATGGTGATAATGCCGCTCGCTACGATCATACCGGTCAGATTCCCAATCCCGGAAATGATGCTAAGCGGGGCAGTCAGTATGTTCAAAGCAATCGTGCATAAGATATAGGCGCCGATAACGACGCCATAATTTCCTGCGAGACTCTCTCCCGCGATCTTTCTGTATTCTTTGCTGCTTTTCATTTTCTATGCGGATAATGACAGGTTCATTCCCGAAAGAAGACCGTTCTCCATTGCCTTTCTGTTTTTCATATAAGGGTTTTTATCTTCATTGGGATATTCTATCTTTGTATTGGTCTCCCCGCCGGAAACAAAGGTTCTGCCGCACTCGGGACAGATACCGGTCTTTATCCTGACAGAGGCCTGAAGTACCTTTCCTCCGTCTTCAGCCGCCTTCTTGTAGGCATTGGAAACATGCTCTCCCTCGTGCGCACGGACCGCGCTCGGAGCTGCCTCCGGAGAGATATGGGAAGCCGACTTAAACGAAACCATTTCGTCGGAACCGTCCTGGTACTTTCTTTCCTTGCAGGTCTCGCATTCCGCAGGGGAGGACTTGTGTGCCCCGATGACCTTTGTGGATTCACCGGGATTTAATATGGGCTTTTTTACCTCCTCCGCGCCCTCCACACCGTTAACCGGTGAACCGAAGGAACCGGCCAGGGGAGAATAATCGGAAAAGGGATTTCCGTAGAAGCCTGCACTGATTCCGTTTATCATACAAAGCCTCCTTCCTGCTGCAGAAGCTCTTTATAGACCTCGTTATAAACATCGTTAAAACTGTCAGTGAAATCCTGCATAAGAGCGGGATTCGACATAATGATATGCATCCCGTAAATGATCACTACCAGCAGAAGTATCATACTCAACGCACCCATGCATATCCCTATCTTTGCCCTGAGGCTGATCACTCCGTCCATTCTGGACAGCAGTCCCAGAGTTATGGCGGTTGCGCCGCAGATAAAGGGTGGAAATACAAATGCAAATCCGAGAGCCGCAATAACTCCGAGTATAAGAGCAGCGGTGGCAAGACCGTCTGCACCGGCTCTGCTTATTGTATTTTCAACTTCTTCGTTCATTCTCAGCGTTCTCTTTTCATCCGATAAAAATCCGAATTTATTATACCTCAAAATGTGAAAAAACACAAACACAAATCCCCAGTAATATGGTGGTTGGAAATTATACTATCAGCTATTTCCAGAAGATCCCTTTCTTTGGAAAACAGAAAAAGATGCACCCGGGTGTAGGTTTCGGATCTAGTATCTTCGGAAAAATAGTTGCTTCAGATAATACCACGGGGGAGTACTATGAGGTAAAAACAGTAAAGGTCACCAGACTGAAAAATGCTCCCTCAAACCAGGGACCCTATCCCACTGTTTCCAATGCAGGTATACAGATCACAAAGCTGATTATGTCCAAGGGAGATAAGTCGGGGAAAAAGATGCAGAAGGCACTGAAGGAACTCACAAAGGTGTCCGCTAAGGCCAGCCTTGACAGTGTGAAGCTTCCGGTTATCATCTATCCAAGAAGGCTTACCGATGATATTTCGATCTCCAATACGACAACAGCATTAGCAAAAAAAGGTAGAAATGCTAAAATATGTACGCTCAAAGGAAGAAAGGGAAAATATAAGCTGAGTTTTTCTGTGCTGGGGAAAAATCCAAACTCAAAAACGGAGGGAAGGACAGCTTCAAAACAGGAACAACTGAGGTTGATTTCAACCCTGAGACCGGAAAGGTAAGCGCCAATTCCGCGGATGTCTGGACAGGCCCGAACGGTCTCTCGTATGGATGTTTCTATGACTCCAGAGCAAAGAAGGACAGGGCAGCCTATAGGTACATCGGGAAGACAACAAATTAGATAAAAGGAGATAATTTTTCTCCTTCCTTTCAGCCCTGGGGGCATACCCTCCCGGGGTGTTTTTTGCATAACAGGAGGGGAGTTACTATTCACAGAAAAAATACGGCGTAAAAATCAAGGCGTTTTTACGGATCAGTGAGTCAAGTGAAGACTTGGTATAATCTGGGACTTTCAAGATTCAAGAATGGAGG
>CAMVGV010000090.1 GCA_947167135.1 uncultured Lachnospiraceae bacterium | reverse complement strand
GTCCGGTGGACATTTTTCGGGCACGTATTGACGCGCTATGCGCGGCAGTGCCCCGCAGGATAAAAGATCCTTCGCTGACGCTCAGGATGACATAGCGAAGCCCGAAGAATCTTAGTGAAAATGAAAGGAGCAAAGAAATATATTATGAGCAATGTAAAAGAATTTACCGACAGATTAAGTAAGCTGGACTTTAAGAAAATGTATGAGGATAATTTTTTCCTCACCTGGGAAAAGACGGATGATGAGATAGCTGCTGTATTTACCGTAGCTGATGCCCTCCGTCATTTGAGAGAGAATAATATCTCCACGAAGATATTTGACTCGGGACTCGGCATCTCCCTTTTCAGGGATAATTCCACAAGGACCCGTTTTTCCTTTGCTTCAGCCTGCAATCTCCTGGGACTGGAGGTACAGGATCTGGATGAGGGAAAGAGCCAGATAGCCCATGGCGAGACCGTCCGTGAGACCGCAAATATGATCTCATTTATGGCAGATGTCATCGGTATCCGGGACGATATGTATATCGGTAAGGGAAATAAGTATATGCATGATGTGGTAGATGCCGTTACGGAGGGCTATAAGGACGGGGTTCTGGAGCAGAAACCCACGCTTGTGAATCTGCAGTGCGATATCGACCACCCCACCCAGTGTATGGCGGACATGCTCCATATTATCCATGAATTCGGCGGTGTGGAGAACCTTAAAGGCAAAAAGGTTGCAATGAGCTGGGCTTATTCACCGAGCTACGGCAAGCCCTTATCCGTACCCCAGGGCGTCATCGGCCTTATGACACGTTTCGGAATGAACGTGACACTTGCACATCCCGAGGGCTATGATGTGATGAAGGATGTTGAAGATGTAGCAAGGAAGAATGCCGCTTCTACCGGCGGAAGCTTCACAAAGACCAGCTCAATGGCTGAAGCATTTAAGGATGCCGACATTGTTTACCCCAAGAGCTGGGCTCCCTTCGCAGCAATGGAAAAGAGAACCGACCTCTATGCAAAGGGGGATCAGGATGGCATCAACGCTCTGGAGAAGGAGCTTCTTAAACAGAATGCGGAGCATAAGGACTGGTGCTGCACCGAGGATCTTATGAAGACCACAAAGAACGGAAAAGCACTCTACCTTCACTGCCTGCCCGCTGACATCAATGACGTTTCCTGCAAGGACGGGGAGGTTCAGGCATCCGTATTTGACCGCTACCGCACTCCTCTTTACAAGGAAGCGAGCTTCAAGCCCTATATCATCGCGGCAATGATCTTCCTTGCAAAGGTAAAGGATCCTGTAGCTACCCTGAAGGCACTTGAAGACCGGAAGACCTTAAGGCACTTTCAGTAAAATGAGGTAACCTCTTATGGGAAAGAAAATAGTAATAGCCCTTGGAGGAAACGCTCTTGGGAACAATCTGCCGGAGCAGATGATCGCAGTAAAGAAAACATCGGTAGCCATAGCCGACCTTATCGAGGACGGCCATGAGGTTGTGATCGTTCACGGAAACGGCCCCCAGGTGGGAATGATACAGAACGCAATGACCCTCCTTACGAGATCGGATCCCGAAAAGTACATCCCCTGCCCTCTTTCTGTCTGCGTAGCAATGAGCCAGGGCTATATTGGCTACGATCTGCAGAACGCTCTCAAAGAGGAGCTTCTTAGCAGAGGGATAAAGAAGGACTGCGCTACGGTACTGACACAGGTTGAGGTGGATATAAACGACCCCGCCTTTGAAAACCCCACGAAGCCCATCGGCGCCTTTATGACAAAGGAAGAGGCGGAAACCCTTGTCCGCGACAGGGATTATAAGGTTATCGAGGATTCCGGCCGGGGATACAGGCGTGTCGTTGCTTCACCAAGACCGAGAGCCATAGTGGAGCTTGATACCATCCGCTCCCTTATGGAATCCGACCATATAGTTGTGGCCTGCGGCGGAGGAGGTATTCCCGTATATCATACCGGTAAGCACCATTTAAAGGGCGCGGCAGCGGTGATCGATAAGGATTTTGCAGCGGAATGCCTCGCAGAAGCACTGGACGCAGACTTCCTGATAATCCTTACGGCCGTTGAGAAGGTTGCGATACACTTCGGGAAGCCTGACGAAAAATGGCTTTCGGTTCTTACCCCCGATGAAGCAAGGAAGTATATCTCTGACGGTGAATTTGCACCCGGCTCAATGCTTCCGAAAGTAGAGGCTTCCGTTAAATTTGCGGAATCCGGCAAAGGCAGAAAGGCACTTATCACCCTTCTTGAAAAAGCAAGGGACGGAATAGCCGGAAAAACCGGCACCATAATAATGAATTAAGGAGGATAAAATGAATCAGACAGTACACACAGACAATGCCCCAAAGGCGATAGGCCCCTATTCACAGGCAATAAAGGCGGGAAACACGGTTTACGTATCCGGACAGCTTCCGGTAGATCCCAAAACAGGAGAATTTGCGGGAGACGACATCAAGACCCAGACTAAGCAGAGCCTTACAAACATAGAGAATATCCTTAAGGCAGCCGGCAGCGGTATGGAGAATGTGGTAAAGACCACCGTGCTCCTTTCGGATATAGCTGATTTTGCCGCAATGAATGAGGTCTATGCGACCTTCTTTAAGGAGCCCTTCCCCGCAAGGGCAGCCTTCCAGGTGGCTGCGATCCCCAAGGGCGCAAAGGTTGAAATAGAAGCTGTTGCCGTACTGCCATGAGGACTTTATTAAAAAACGGAACTGTTGTAAGTGAATCAGACTGTGTGAGGGCGGATGTTCTTATAGAGGACGGGATCATAAAGGAGGTCTCGTCTTCTATAGACGCTCCTGATGCTGAGCTTACCGACGCCGGGGGGAAGCTTCTTCTTCCCGGCGCCGTAGATGCCCATACCCATATGGATCTTGACGTGGGCTTTACCCGTGCCTGCGATGACTTCTATAGCGGCACTGTGGCGGCAGCCTGCGGCGGCACCACCACAATAATAGACCATATGGCCTTCGGCCCTAAGGGAGTATATCCCTGGCATCAGGTTAAGGAGTACCATTCCCTTGCAGACGGAAATGCCGTGACCGACTACAGCTTCCACGGCGTCCTTCAGGAGAAGGCGGATGACAGAACCTTCGCGGAGATCAGAGAGATTGCAGAAAAGGAAGGTATCACAAGCTTCAAGCTCTATCTCACCTACGATATGATGCTTCATGACAAGGACGTTTTTGCGGTTCTTAATGAGGCAAAACGCAGTAATATCCTTATAACCGTGCATTGTGAAAATGACGGTATCGTAAACTACCTCCGGGACCGCTGCGGCGCGGAAAATAACCTGACCGCCGCCTTTCACCCGAAGAGCCGCCCCGCCGAAGCCGAGGCTGAGGCCGTAAACAGAATGCTCTATATGGCAGAGTGTGCGGACGAGGCGCCACTTTATATCGTCCACCTTTCAAGCGAAGCCGGGCTAAAGGAGGTTCTTGCAGCAAGGAAGCGGGGACAGAAGCACTTCGGTGTAGAGACCTGCCCCCAGTACCTTGTCCTTAATGACAGTCTCTATGATGACCCTGAAGAAGGGCTTAAGGCCATTATGTCTCCTCCTCTAAGGAAGGACAGTGACAGGACTGCCCTTTGGGAGGCTCTGAAAAACGATTTCCTCGATACCGTTGCAACAGACCACTGTCCCTTCACCTATGAAAAACAGAAGCAGAGAGGGAAGGATGACTTCCGCCTCTGTCCGAACGGCGCTCCCGGAGTCGAAGAGCGCCTTCCTCTTCTTTTCAGCGAGGGCTATGGAAAGGGAAGGATCACTCTTCCCCAGTGTGTTAAGTACCTTTCCTCGAATCCCGCCCGTATTTTCGGGCTGTATCCGAAAAAGGGAGTTATAAGCCCCGGCTCAGATGCCGACATAGTGATAATGGATCCGGACAAAATCCACACGCTTACTCATTCTTCAATGCATGGGCAAGCCGATTATACCTGCTATGAAGGGATGGAAATAAAGGGAGCGATAGACACCGTGCTCCTCCGGGGTGAAACCATCGTGAAAAACAATGTTTTCCTCGGTAAAAAGGGAATGGGAAGATATCTGAAGAGAGGCATCTCCTCTCTCTGCCTGTGACCCCTTCCGGAGCTTTACCTTTACCCGGCTCAAATAAGCTGACGGAGTACTACTTATGCAATACAGAAAAGACAGATACGGAAATGATCTTTCGGCGCTTGGCTACGGCTGCATGCGTTTTTCCACAGAAAACGGAAAGATCGACATTGCAAAGGCTGAAAAAGAGCTTCTCCGTGCCGTGGAGCTCGGTGTCAATTATTTTGACACCGCCTATATCTACCCCGGGAGCGAGGCTGCCATAGGGGAGATATTCGAGAGAAACAATCTCAGGGAAAAAATCCGTATCGCCACCAAACTCCCGCAATACCTTATAGGCAGCAGAAATGCCATTGACAGATATTTTGATGAACAGCTGAAAAGGCTTCGGACAGACTATATCGATTATTATCTTATGCACATGCTTACCGATATAGAAGCCTGGAATAAGCTGGTTTCCCTTGGCATAAAGGAATGGATAGATGAAAAAAAGAGCTCCGGAGCCATAAAGGAGATCGGCTTCTCCTTCCACGGGAACACCGATACCTTCTTAAAGATCCTTAATGCCTATGACTGGGATTTCTGCCAGATCCAGTATAACTACCTGGATGAAAACACCCAGGCCGGGAGAAGGGGACTTGAGGAAGCAGAGAAAAAGGGTATTCCCGTGATCATAATGGAACCCTTAAGAGGCGGGAAGCTTGTTGAGCTTCTCCCGGAAGACGCAAAGAAAACGATTTCCGAAAACCCCCGGGGCTACTCCCCCGCAGAATGGGCGTTCCGCTGGCTCTGGAACCAAAGCGGTGTCACTGTGGTACTTTCCGGTATGAATTCCATAGATATGGTTGAGGAAAACTGCCGCACAGCAGCGGACTGTCTTCCCGGATCCTTTAGTGAAGAGGATCTGGAATTGATAAGGCGTGTAAGGGAATGTATAGAAAGAACCATGAAGATAGGCTGCACAGGCTGCAGATACTGCATGCCCTGTCCGAAGGGAGTCGATATCCCGGGGATCTTCCGCTGCTATAACCATATGTATTCCGAGTCCATCTCCTCCGGACGGAAGGAATACTTTCAGACCGTGGCCTTCAGAAAGCAGAGCGCAGATGCTTCACAGTGCATAGGCTGCGGAAAGTGCGAATCCCACTGCCCGCAGCACCTTGAGATACGGAAGCTCCTAAAGACCGCAGACCGGGAGTTGCGCCCCTGGTACTTAAAAGTATTCACCTTCTTTGCGAGACGCTTCAGTCTGTAAACCTAAGGGGCTAAACGGCTATTCAGAACAGCAGCTCTCAGTCCACCACCTGTACGGCTGAGCCGTAGGCCTTGTAGGGTCTTCCGTTCTCATCAAATTCAGCGGTATAGCGGACATGGAACAAAACCTTATCAGCCGTAAGGGGAAGGATCGCCTCCAGGTGATCCGCACCCTCTGCAAGCTTTTTATGCCAGTCCCTGTACATATCCGCGATCTCGGCCGGGAAGAGGCCGCTTTCTATCACGGGCTCCGGATAATCCTTTATCACGGAAGGAAGGTTCAGCACTCTCATACAGCGCGAGCATGGGCGCATTTCCTTAGTCGAGATATCATACTCCCAGGAGAAGGTATTACTCTGGTCTCCTGCCATTTCGAATTTCTTTACATTATCCCTGAGCTGCTGCAAAGCCTCCTTTTCTGCAGTGATGTTTCTGATCTCGGAAAAGAAAAGATACTGGTCACCCATTACACTGATAAGCTGTATACTGCTTCGTATACACACCCTGTCCTGACCGCAGCAGTCCGAATTCAGCATTCTCCAGGTTTCACATTCTTCCTCTTTATAGGTTTTGATGATGTCCTTTAGAACGTTCTCATATTTTTCCCTGTCGGCATTGTCAATGGTGTTCCAGGGGTTCATCCTGAGAATGGAGGCTTCATCCATATGCATGGCAAGCTCATTTATGTATTTCTGGTTGACCCGTAGTACGTTTACCTCGCCCTTCTGATAGGTAAAGATTGCGGCGGGACCAATGAATCTGTTAAAGAGCAGGGATTCGACGGAATGCGGATTCCAGAAGGAGTTGTCCTTGTTTTCTCCAAAGGACTTATAATTGAAAGACAGGGATTCGCTCTTTACATCCTTTATCATTTCAAAAAATTCTTCGCTACCTACAGGCTCTTTATAAAGCTGTCCCTGAATATAGTAGCAACCCATGCTCTGCATAAAGTCAGCCTGCTCGACGGTTTCAACTCCCTCTGCTATAACCGGCGTATTCAGCCATTTAGCCATCTGAACCACGGAATTGATGATCTTTCCGCTCCGGACATCCGTATTTTCGGAAAGGAAGGACATATCGAATTTCATTATATCGACCTTCAGGTCCTTCAGTATATTAAGTGAAGAATAGCCGGTTCCGAAGTCATCCATTACTACCACATAGCCAAGATCATGAAGCCTGTCCAGGGCTGAAAGGATAAGCTCCTTTCTTTCAACCGCAAACTTCTCGGTGATCTCGATACGAAGATAGTAAACAGGAATATCATATGCCTTTCTTATCTTCTCCATAGTGTTCACAAAGGACAGATCCTCTGCTATGTCCGATCTTGATATATTCACGGATACCGGCACAGCATAAATACCCTCATCCCTGCATCGTTTCTGGAAAGCACATACCTCCTCGAAGACAAAAAGGTCTATCTTGTACATCAGTCCCTTTGTCTCAAGAACCGGGATAAAATCAACAGGATACTGGGGTCCGAACTTCGGATCCTTCCATCTTACCAGTGCCTCCGCTCCCACTATCCTGTTGGTGGAATAATTTATCTGAGGCTGATAGGAGACATAGATATAGTTACGCATAAGAGCATCATCAAGACGGGAGACGATCTCCTTTTCCGTAAGCTTTCTTTCCATATTTCACTAACCTCCGTATCTTATTTATACTTCCCTATAAATACGATTATATACTAAGTTCCCCCTATAATGTCAAATAAGCCCGTTTACCATAGTCATTACGCATCCCTCTTTTTCTTCTCCGCTATAGCCACACTTTGTATTCG
>CAMVGV010000089.1 GCA_947167135.1 uncultured Lachnospiraceae bacterium | reverse complement strand
ACATGGTACCCCAGGCCTTTATGCAGCTGGATGAGATGCCCATGAACCTTTCGGGCAAGATCGATAAAAAGGCCCTTCCTGAAGCCGTGATGATGGAGGAGGAGATAGTTCCTCCCGAAAATGAGACTCAGGAAAAGATCTTTTCTGTAGTAAAGGATGTTATCGGAGATTATCCCATGGGAATAACATCGGATCTTTTTGCTTTCGGACTATCCTCTGTGGGCTGTATTAAGCTTTGTGCCCTGCTGACCGAAGAGTTCGGAAAGAACATAAAAGTTTCCGATATAGTGGGAAATGCAAGCGTTCGTGAGATTGAAAAGCTCATAAGTGGAATGGAAGAGACAAGGGACTATTCCTTAAGGGAAATCTATCCTCTTTCCATGACACAGACAGGTATATATATCGAATGCGTACGCTTCCCCGAGGCTACCACCTACAACCTTCCCGAGCTTCATAAGCTTGGAAATAGCGTGGATACAAAGAAACTTGCTAAGGCTATTGAAAAGGCCGTAAGCGCCCACCCCTATCTTTTTATGACTCCCGTAAAGGATGAGAAAGGGCAGGTTTTTGCAAAACGAAGGGATGATCATCCCTTTAGTACGTCCGTGATCAAATGCGACAAGCTCCCCCCGGAAGATAAGCTCATAAGGGTATTTTCCCTTGAATCGGAGGAGGTCCTTTTCCGTGCTGAGATCTATGAGACCAAGGAGGGTAACTACTTCTTCCTGGACACCCACCATATAGTAAGCGACGGCGCATCTCTTGACATTTTAAAGAGAGATATCGACCGGGCATACAGCGGAGAGGAGATCGAAAAAGAAAAATATACAGGCTATGAGTTTGCCCTTGACGAAGAGGCCGCAAGGCAGAGTGATAAGCTAAAAGGTGCTAAGGCCTGGTATGACTCAATATTTACCGGCTGCGGCGGAGAGACCCTGCCTATTAAGGACGGGGACAGTAAAGCGGGGCATATGTCCTTCGAAAAGATCTACGGGGACACTGACGGGGAAAAGATAAGGCAGTTTTGCGAGAAAAAAGGTATCACTCCCAATGCATTTTTCGTAACGGCCTTCGGACTGGCTCTTAAGTCTTATACCGCCTCGGAGAAAGCCGTATTCTCAACCATTTATAACGGGCGGAGTGATGGCAGGCTGACAGACAGCGTATCCATGCTGGTAAAGACCTTACCGGTGTACTTAGAGTGTCCGCCGGATGAAAGTGTTCTTGAGGCTATAGAGGGCTGCCAGTCCTTCCTTCTTTCCGCAATGGCAAATGACATATACTCATTTGCTGAGATAAGGAATGCATATGATATCAGGGCCGATATCCTCTTTGTCTTCCAGGGAGAATACGACTGTGGCGCAATGATCGGAGGAGAGTTTGCTTCCCTCCAGACCCTTGTTAGCTCAAGAGCCATGTCGGCTATCTCCATAGATGCAAGCTTTGACGGATCAAAGGTTGTATATGAGATAGACTACGATCCTTCGCAGTACTCCGACTATACCGTAAAGGGTCTGGTCCGCATGATGGACATCATCACCGGAGAGTTCCTTTCCAGAGACAGACTTATAGATGTAAGACTTACAAAAAAAGCAGATGAGGAGAAGATACGAAAACTTCACGACTCCGACTTCCCGGTAAAAGAGAGACCGGCTTACCGACTCTTACAGGATTCTGCGGATAAATATCCTGACAGGAAGGCTTTGATCGCAACTGATCGGACCCTGACCTTTAAGGAACTGAATGAAGAAGCCAATGCCTTAGGCCATGTCCTTTCGGATAAAGGTGCCAAAGCAGACAGCATCATTGCCGTAATGGCGGAGAGGGACAGCTATGCCTACGTTATGAGGCAGGGCGTACTAAAAAGCGGCGGGGCATTTTTGCCCATAGATCCCGAATATCCCGAGGACAGGATAAGGTTTATCCTTGAGGATTCAGGAGCTAAGCTTCTGGTTACAAAGAGTAGTATTATTGATGGCCGCAGGGAACTCTTTGACTCGGTTGCATCTTTAGGCATCGAGCTCATTTCCGTGGAAGATGCGGTAAAAGAGGGAGATAAGTCCGATTTGAACCTGGACATTCCTTACGAGGCCCTGGCCTATGCTATCTACACTTCAGGCTCCACGGGAAAACCCAAAGGTGTTATGCTTACCAATAAGAATCTGGTTAATTTCGTGGATGATGATGAGAAGAACCACGAGATTTTAGGCTACACAAGAAGAGGTCATGTAAGTCTTGCCATTGCGGCCCTTACCTTTGACTTCTCCATCATGGAGGAATTCGTTCCCCTGGCCAACGGCATGAGCGTGGTGCTGGCAACCCATGATGAGATCATGAATCCCATTGCTTTGGGAAAACTTATGACTGAAAACAAGGTGGATGTAATGAGCTGTACCCCCAGCTATCTTATGAACATGCTGGATATGGGCGAGTTTACCGATGTCTTTACCAACGCAGTAGCTGCCTTAAAGAGTGTGGATATGGGAGCAGAGGCCTTCCCTCAGGCTCTCTTTGACAAGTTAAAAGAAGTTAATCCCCATATCTGCATAATGAACGGCTATGGCCCCACAGAAGCCACCATCAGCTGTACCATGCAGGTCATCGAGAATACGGATAATATCACCATCGGAATCCCAAATGTCAACGTTCATGTGGCTACCCTTGACCGGGAGGGAAGGCTCCAGGGCCTTGGAGCACTGGGGGAACTCCTGATAATGGGTGACGGTGTAGGACGAGGCTACATCGGAAGAGAGGATCTGAATAAAAAGAGCTTTATAAAGCTTCTCGGACTTCCTGCCTATAGGAGCGGAGACCTTGTCCGCATCAGGGAGAACGGTGACATAGAATACCACGGCCGTATGGATAACCAGGTTAAGCTTAGAGGTCTTAGGGTTGAACTTGGTGAGATAGAAAGCGTAATGGGTTCATACCCCGGCATCAAATCCAGCATCGTCATTGTCATAAAAAAGGAAACAGAGTATCTGGCTGCCTATTTCACAGCGGATCATGAAATTGATATAGATGACCTTAAGGCTCATCTTTCTGAACGTCTTACCGCTTACATGGTGCCTCAGGCCTTTATGCAGCTGCCTGAGATGCCCCTTACCCCCAACGGTAAGATAGACAAAAAGGCCCTGCCGGAACCGGGTATGGAAAAAGAAGAAGTGGTTATGCCGGAGAATGACAGGCAGCAGACTATCCTTGATATGGTAAAGGAGATAATAGGAGACGTGCCCTTAGGCATCACCACGGATATCTTCGCAGCAGGCTTGTCTTCCCTTGGCTGCATCAGGCTTTGCACCATGCTGACCAATAAGTTTGGCATTGACATTACTCTGGCACAGCTTTTTGAAAATAAAACCGTAAGGGATATTGAAAATCTCCTGGATTCCGGGGAGGACCGGGAAGAGTTTGAACTTAGAAGCGAGTATCCCCTGTCCATGACTCAGATGGGAATCTTTGTGGAGACCGTTCATTTTAAAGACTCTACGGTTTATAACATTCCATCCCTCTATGAGCTGGATGGGGAGATCGATATGGTAAAACTTCGTCTTGCCATAGAAAAGACCATAGCAGCCCATCCCTATCTGTCTATGACCTTGGGTAGGAATGAAGAAGGGGATGTATATGCCGTAAGAAGTCAGGAGATCAAGGCGGAGATTACGGAAGGCGACAGACTGCCTTCTCCCGAAGAACTGGTTCGACCCTTTGATCTGACTACGGATGGCCCCCTTTGCAGGATCGGTCTCTATACTGACGATACCGGAAAATATCTCTTCATAGACACCCATCATATAATCAGTGACGGTGAATCATTAAATGTACTTATGGAGGACATTGACCGGGCATATAAGGGAGAGGAAATTGAACCTGAGACCTTCACCGGCTTTGAGGCGGCTCTCTTAGAGGAAAGGGAGAGAGCTTCCGGACGGCTGGATAAGGCAAAGGAGTGGTATGACGGCGCCTTTGGCTGCTGCGGAAAGGTTTCGCTGCCTCCCAAGGATGATGTGGGAAAGAGTAATGATGAGGGTACCTTCATTCTGACGGGAGAGATCTCTTCTGAAAGAATAAGCGCCTTCTGCGAGAATAACAGACTTGGCCTTAATGCCTTCTTTACCACTGCAATGGGCCTTGCTCTCAAGGTTTTTACCGGAGAGAAAAATGGGGTATTTGCCTCTATCTACAACGGCCGGAACGACAGCAGGATTGAACGCAGCATAGGAATGTTTGTAAAGACCCTTCCGGTTTGTATCAGTGCATTGCCGAAAACGAAGGTGGTACAGGCTATAGATGAATGTCAGAAAATGCTGGTTAACGAGATGGCCTACGACATCTTCAGCTTTGCCGAAATATGCACTACCTACGGTCTTAATTCTGATGTGCTTTTTGCTTACCAGGGCGATCTAAGCGGCGATGATACTATCCTTATAGGAGGAAAAGAGGCTAAGGAAAAGGAGCTGGATACCGGGGATAACACGGCCAGATCCCCCTTCGGACTTGATGTGTATCTTAAGGATAACAAGGTGTGCTATGAGTTTGAGTATGACACCTCAATGTACAAAAGGTCTACCATGGAGGACTTCTACAGGTTAATGGAGGCAGTGGTAAAAGGTCTTTTGACTGTGGAAAGCGTAGGGGATCTCCTTGCTCTTGGAGAGATAAAGGAATTCTCTGACAGGGCTGCCTTAAGGAGAAAGGATGGAAGGCCGGCTGGGGCCAAAAAGACGGAAGATGATGGGTCAAAGCCTGTTAGCATCGGAGAAAATAAGCAGATTAAGGTTCTGGAGGAACAGATCCTGGAGATATTCAGGAAGGTTCTTAAAAATGACGGTTTAGGTCCGGATGATAATTTCTTTGAATACGGTGGAAGCTCACTTTTGGCAGCAAAGGTTATGATGGCCATCATGGTCAGGGATTATCCCATTGAGTTTCAGGACATCTTTAACGAACCTACCCCCAGACAGCTGAGCGCTCATATCTTCGCCAAGCTGAAAGAACACTGGGATGCAGAAAAGAAGCCGGAAAATGCGGGTCATGAAGAAAATGAGGAAAAGGTTTCCGCAAAAGAATATGAGAAAGCCCTTTCCCACAACACTCCTGAATACCTGGATGATCTGAGAAGTGAAAATCTCGGCAACGTCCTTTTGACCGGCCCCACAGGCTTTTTGGGAATTCATGTATTAAGAGAACTCTTAAAAGGCGGGGTGCCAACAGTTTACTGCCTCCTCAGAAAGAGCAATATCAGTGCAGAAAGAAGGTTAAGGCAGACCTACTTCTACTACTTTGATGATATTGAAAAGGATTGGTTTGAGAAAAGGATCGTGGTCATCGACGGAGATATTACTAATAAAGAGTGTATTGAGAGTCTGGCGAAATACGATATCGACACGGTGATCAACTGTGCCGCATCCGTTAAGCATTTCGCCGAACTGGATTTCCTTAAGAAGGTTAATGTCTACGGGGTGGCCAATCTGATCGATCTGTGCCTTAAAAAGAACATACGCCTTGTCCATATATCCACCACCTCCGTATGCGGAGAAAGATCAGTGGATAGTGAGGGTGAGACAACCCTCTATGAAAACGCATTTAACATAGGGCAGCAGGTAGAATCCAACGTTTATGTTTATTCAAAATACCTGGCGGAGAAGCTGGTTTTTGACGCTATAGAGGAAAAGGGCCTTGACGCAAAAGTGATCCGAATGGGCAATCTCACCTCAAGATACGAGGACGGCGAGTTCCAGATCAACTTTAAGACCAATAATTTCATGAATACCCTGAAGGCTTATGTAGTCCTGGGATGCTTCCCGGTTCAGGAGATGGATGAAAATGACGAGTTCTCTCCCATCGATGAGGTGGCCAAAGCTACGGTGCTGTTATCCGGGACCAACAAGGAGTTTACCGTATTCCACGCATATAATTCCCACCTGATCGAGATGGGAGATCTGGTACAGGCCCTCAATGATAATGGATTGAAAGTGGATGTTGTACATGAAAAGGTATATAAAGACAGATTAAGAAGTGCTCTCGCAGATGACAGTGTCAACAGCAGTGTGTCGCCTCTGGTCAACTATAAGACAGACAATGATGAGAATATCTGCGAAAATGACGTAGATAATACATTTACGATCAAAGCTCTTTACAGACTGGGATTCCGCTGGAGTATCACTGACATGGACTACATCGACAGCGTGATCCTGATGCTGAAGACTCTGGGCTTTTTTGAAACCTGACAGGAGAATAAAAGTGGATTTTAAACCGATGAAGAAACTGGGATTTGGACTTATGCGCCTGCCACTTACTGACCCTTTGGATGAGTCCAGTGTAGATGTGGAGCAGGTATGTAAAATGGTGGGATATGTTCCTTGAGCGAGGCTTTACCTATTTCGACACCGTCTGGATGTACCATGTTTTCAAAAGCGAGATTGTGGTAAAGACCGCGCTGGCTGACCGATATCCGAGAGATCGTTTTACTATTGTCACCAAGCTCCATAGTGAGTACAAAAAAACGAAGAAAGACAGGGATACGGTCTTTAACGAGCATATGAGAAAGACCGGTGTGGATTTCTGATCTTCATGGATCCAGACAATGGAATGATGTAAAGAAGACTAGATGTGCTTGGCATTATGATGAACAAAGGATGACCCAAAAAAGCTTTGTAAAACAATATACACCGTATAATATGTATAAATATAGCGGTCTGTTTATAATAGAAACCACTATATATCTAGATAACCATTTGAGGCCTATAGAGATGGAGTAATGTCATTAACTTTAAAAGTGGCTCCTGGGATACCTTTTAAGGCTATATATGGGAATTATTTAATATATGGTGAGTCAAGCAAGGATCAGAATATCAATCTCCCAATTTATAAACTGACTATGCCAGGGAGGGAACTATATAATATTGCGAGCTACGATTTAGATGTTAATTATTTGCATGAAGTAGAGAAAAAAATATGTAATCAAAACTACGAAATTTCCTTTTCTGAGCATTTTATCATTTCAAAGAATAATGATGGTACATTTACGTATGTCAGACAGGGAAGATCACTTAGTGAACATAATACAAACCAAGAAAATAGTATTGCTTCGCAGGAGTAGTACATAAAATATGTTTGAAAAGACAAATGAGACGCAGTAAAAGAATATGTTTGCTTAAGTGCGTCTAGAATTATGGGAGTCAAGAATTTATATGAGTAAGATAATCAGAAATGCTATACAGTGTAAGCATTGCGGCGATACAATTGAATCAGTGAATGTACATGATTATGTGACTTGCAGTTGTGGGGCATGTAGCGTAGATGGAGGATGTGATTATCTTCGCAGGAGCTTCAAGACTTCTCCGGAGGTGGATTATATCGACCTGAGTGAATATGAAGGCTCAGCATCATGTACTTATGGTGTGTTTAATGAAGATAATTTGAAATTACAGAAAGGGTGACAGCATATGACAATAGAAGAAATCCTTCGTGGTGAGTCAAAGGACCTGGAGTTCAAAGAAAAACTGCCGGAAGACAGTAAAAA
>CAMVGV010000088.1 GCA_947167135.1 uncultured Lachnospiraceae bacterium | reverse complement strand
CTCAGGATGACAAATGTGCGCTCAGGATGACAAATATGCGCTCAGTGTGGAAAAACTGACAAGTGAAAATAAAATGAAAATTCTCGTAATAATCCCGGCCCGTGGAGGCTCGAAAAGAATACCGAGAAAGAACGTGCGTCTGATGAACGGACGTCCTCTTATAATGTACTCTGTGGAAAATGCTCTTTCCCTGAAGGAGGCATTTGAGGCGGACGTTGTCGTGTCCACGGATGATGAGGAGCTGTCGGGAATAGCTGCAGACCACGGTGCGGAGATAGTTTTAAGGGGAGAGGAGCTTTCAGGTGACAGTGTTACCCTGGATCCGGTGATATTTGATGCTTTAATGAAGATGGAGGAGAGGCACGGGACTCACTATGATACGGTGATCACTATGCAGGCCACCTCCCCTACTTTAAGCAGGGAAACGCTTAAGGCAGCCATAGCTTATTTTGAAAAGGGAGGCTATGACACGGTTTTAAGTGTTGTGAATAAACCCCATCTGTCCTGGACTGAGAAGGACGGGAAGATAGTAAAGAATTATAAGGAACGGCTGAATTCCCAGTTTCTGCCGCCGAATTATCTGGAAACCGGCGCATTCCTTATCTCAAAAAGGGAATGTGTAAACGAAAAGGGACGTATCGGAGAAAACGTGTCCGTATATGAAACCTCTCCGGAGGAAGCTGTGGACATAGATTCCTATGCTGACTGGATAGAGGCGGAAGCAATACTCAAAAGAAAACGCGTGCTATTCAGAGCCGTGGGTCAGAGAAAGCTGGGAATGGGTCATATCTACAGGTGCCTTTCCCTCGCATATAAGCTTATAGGACATGAAGTTCTTTTTGTTACGGATGAAAAGAGCGAAATGGGGATAGAGAAGCTTAGGAGCGCATTTTTCCCTTTTGAGGTAATAAAAAATAACAGTGATTATGAAAAGGTGCTCGACAGCTGGAAGCCGGATATAGTGGTCAATGATATCCTGGATACGGATGAGGATACCGTAAAGCTGGAGCGGCGCTACGCAAAGAGGATAGTTAATTTTGAAGATGTGGGACCGGGAGCAAGGGGAGCGGATGCGGTGATAAATGCTCTCTACGAAAATCATCCAGATAAGCCCGGAAATGTATTCGAGGGCTCGGACTACTTCTTTATAAGGGATGAATTTCTGGAGGAAAACCCAAAGGATTTTTCAGCCGAATGCCGGAATGTGATGATAATGTTCGGGGGAGCGGATCCTTCGGATCTGACAGGCAGGCTTTTCAAGATCTGTCAGCACCTCCATGAGATCACTCCCGAAACGGAGTTCCACTTTATCACGGGCTTTGCATATGAGAAAAAGGATCTGATACAGGATATCCCCGAAAGCAATATTTTTGTTCATAATGACGTGAAGCGGGTTTCACTCTTTATGAAAAAGGCGGATCTCGCGGTCACGAGCCAGGGACGGACTATATATGAGCTTGCAAGCATGGGAGTTCCGGCCATAGTTCTTGCACAGAACGAGAGAGAGGCGGAACACGTTTTTGCAGGTATCCAGAACGGCTTTATCAATCTGGGTGTGGGGACAAGGACCGATGACGAAACCGTTATACGGACTATGAGGTGGCTTATCGAGACTCCCAATGTCAGGAAGGAAATGAGAAATATCGAGCTTTCACATGAATTCCGGACGGGTCAGAAGAGGGTTATCGACATCATATTAAAGGAAGGCTCATGAGTGAAAGAGTGCTTCTTGTCAATACAGTTGCCGGAAAGGGCAGCGTTGGACGGCTGGTTACGGGGCTTTCCAAAGCGCTTAAGGAAAGAGGCGCGGAAACACTGATAGCCTACGGGCGCTGGGATCCTCCCGGGGGAGAGGAAGCATACCGGATCGGAAGCGACCCTTCGGTTCTATTTCACGGGGTAATGAGCCGCATAACCGACAGGCATGGTCTTTATTCAACGGCAGCCACAAGGGCTTTCATAAAGAGGATCGAAGAGTACGCTCCGGACATCATTCATCTCCACAATGTTCATGGATATTATGTAAACTATAGACTCCTGTTTTCGTGGCTCAAAAATGAATATGCAGGGAAAAAGGGACACAGGATAATATGGACACTACATGACTGCTGGAGCTTCACCGGGCACTGTGTGCATTTTGAGTACACAGGATGTGAGAGATGGAAGGATGGCTGCTTTCACTGTCCGGAAAAGAGGCAGTATCCGGCGTCTTTTTTTCTGGATAATTCAAGGGAAAACTTCAGGCTTAAGAAGCAGTGTTTTACAGGGATAAAGGATCTTACCATTGTCACTCCGTCGGAATGGCTTAAGGGGAAGGTCAGTGAATCTTTTTTAGGCGAATACCCGGTAAAATGCGTGCCGACCGGGATAGATCTTGATTGTTTTAAGAAAAGAAGCTCTCTTATCAGGGAGAAATACGGTATCGGTGATAAGCCGCTTGTCCTGGGCGTTGCAAATCCCTGGAGAGAGCGTAAGGGCTTTGACGACTTCCTGAAGCTTGCATCAGCATTGGAAAAGGAAGCGGGAAGTGATTTCAGGATAGCCATGATCGGTCTCAATCCTTCGCAGGTCAAGGTGGTATCACGTTATGTAAACATAATTCCGGTAATAAAGACCGATTCTATTGAGGAAATGGCAGAATGGTATTCCACATCTGATTTTTATGTTAACCTGACGTATGAGGATACTTTTCCGACAACAAATCTGGAAGCCCTTGCCTGCGGTACTCCGGTGATCACCTACGGAGCCGGCGGCAGCCCTGAGTCTTTGAACCCGGAATGCGGGATTGTAACGGAGGTTGGAGATATAGCAGGTGTTATCGCGGCAATGCGGGAGTTTTTAAAGAGAGACCGTGAAGATCTGGAAAAAGCCTGCACGGCAAGAGCCGCCTTGTACGGGAAAGCCGAACGCTTCGGTCAGTATTTGGATGAGGTGTATCTAGAAGAGGAATAATGAATTTCTTTAAGCGTTTCAGCAGCAGCATACTGTTTTTGATAAAAAGCCTTCTGTATCTGGGCTGCTTTCTTATATTCTTCGGCTTGATGGGAATAGAGAACAGGCAGGTCAGAGTACTTTCCAGAACATCTGTTATCATGACTGTGATGTTTTTTATGGCACTCCTCTTCTTTACCGGGATATATGGTGGTCTGGACGTGGGACGGAGGCACAGAAAAACCGTTATACAGGGAATGGGGCTTTCTCTGTTTTTTTCTGAACTCTTCACCTATGCGGTTTTCCTGATAATGAATTTTAATGAGGCCAACGGATTCCGGTTCCGGCTCTGGTCCTTTGGATTTTTTCTGATCGCTGTTTTTTTAAGCGCGATTTTCGTTTTCCTGATGACTACTCTTGCTTCCGGATTTGTAAACCGTGTGGAACCGCCGGTCAGGGCGCTTATCATTGTCAGTCGGGATGAAGACGGAGACAGGGTAAAGAGCATGGTGGAAAGCTTCAGACACCGTTTTTTATCCGCAGAAGCCGTGAAATACGACTTTCCGGACATACATGGGAAGATCAAGGAAGCCGGAATGGTGTTTTTTTATGACGTTCCGCAGGGTGAGAGGTCTGAGCTTGTGAACTACTGCTACAAGCATATGATCTCAGTGTCCTTAAATCCCGACATTTCCGACATTGTGGAGATGACCGCAGAGGAGCAGATGATGGGAGATATGCCCTTCCTTTTCCATTATGCGGGTAAAATGACCTTTGAGCAGCGGATAGTGAAGAGGCTTTCGGATATTGTTCTTTCTGCATTGTTCCTCATTATCACCTCTCCGCTTTTTTTGATCGCTGCAATTATGATCAAGGCAGAGGACGGAGGACCTGTTTTTTTCAGGCAGAAGAGAGCAACCATCAGGGGCAGGGTCTTTGAGATAGTCAAGTTCAGGACCATGAAGGAAAACGTGGAAAATGTCTCGGTGCTTAAGGATGATGACAGGATCACAGGCGCGGGGAAATTTTTAAGAAAATACAGGATAGACGAGCTGCCGCAGCTTATCAATATCATTAAGGGTGATATGTCGCTCGTTGGTCCGAGGCCGGAAATGCTTGAAAATGTCAATGAGTACGAAAGCGAGCTGCCGGAATTCCGCTACCGCCTCAGGATGAAGGCCGGGCTTACTGGCCTTGCACAGGTTATGGGGCGCTACAATACTTCGTCACGCGATAAGCTGGTGCTGGATCTCCTTTACATCGAGAGGTTCAGTATAATGCTTGATATCAAGATCCTGTTCCAGACCTTCCTCGTCCTCTTTAATGCCGAGGACTCCACGGAAGGGTTTTAAGTGAAAAGTTGTGTCATTCTGAGGGCGAAGCCCGAAGAATCTTACCACCGGATGGAAAGATCCTTCGCTGACGCTCAGGATGACAAATAGCGCGCAGGATGACAAAAAGGCGCGGCCACTATGTACGGCCCCCACTCGCGCGTAGCGCTCGTAAACGGGGTCGTAAAACGTCCACTGGACGTTTTACCATTCTGAGGGCGCAGCCTTCATTGTCATTCTGAGGGCGCAGCCCGAAGAATCTTTATACTTAGGATGTATCAATGAATGATTATTATGTATATATACTTACAAACTGGAATAATAAAGTAATGTATGTCGGTGTTACAAACAACATAGAAAGAAGACTATATGAACATAGAAATAAGCTGGTCGATGGTTTTACTTCAAAGTATAATATAAATAAACTTGTTTATGTTGAGAATACTACTGATGTAACTGCTGCAATACAAAGAGAAAAACAGATTAAAGGTTGGAATAGAAATAAGAAAAATGAACTGGTAGAGAGTGTTAATCCGGAATGGGAGGATTTGAGCAAGCAGTGGGAAGATCCTTCGCTTCACTCAGGATGACAGGTAGGGCACTCAGGATGACAGGTAGGGCACTCAGGATGACAAGAGGGTGCTCAGATATAGTAACACTTAAAAACTAAAACATTATGTTAACTATAAGTATAATCACAGTTTGCTTTAATTCGGAAAAGACCATACGGCGGACCATGGACTCAGTGCTCTGTCAGACAGTGATGCCTTCCGAGTACATCATTATCGACGGCCTTAGCAGCGACGGAACCGTAGGGATCGCCGAGTCATATAAGGAGAAATTTGCGGCGAAGGGTACTGATCTCAGGGTTTACTCCGAAAAGGACAACGGTATCTATGACGCAATGAATAAGGGTATCGATAAGGCAGAGGGCGATATTATCGGAATCATCAACAGTGACGACTATTATGAGCCCGAGGCTGTAGAGGTTATGCAGCATACCTTCGAAAATGAGGGATGTGATCTTGCCTTCGCCGATATCTGTATGCATATGACTAACGGCAGATCCTTTGTAAAAAAGGCAAGGGTCAGGAAATACACCACCAGCCGCGACTGGAACCATCCCACACAGTTCGTGTCCGCAAAGGTCTATGAAAGGTTCCGCTACCGCTGTAGGGATATAAGCGACGATATGGATCTCTACTTCAGGGTAAAGAAGGCCGGATACAGGATTGTTGCAGTGAATAAGGTACTGGCTCACTTTACAATGGGAGGAGTGAGTAACAGGATCCCGGCACGCGAGATCATTCCAAGGATAAAGAGGCGCTACCGTATATACAGAGAAAACGGTTTCAGTCGCTTTTATTTATTTGAGTGCATAGGTTTCGAGCTTATAAAGTATGTTCTGGCGTGACACGGTGATGCGATGTCATTCTGAGTAGTTCATATGTCATCTGAGCGAAGCGAAGAATCTTTTTGCGGCCCCCATTCGCGCATAGCGCACCGATGGCAGCCGTGCTCAGCACGGCTATACGCCATTCAAAATGTGCCACTGGCACATTTTGCATAAACGGGGTCGGAAAATGTCCACTGGACATTTTACCATTCTGAGCGAAGCGAAGAATCTTAAGGTAACTTAAATTTGAATAGTCATAGGGAAAAACAAAATAAGCTCAGTTCAGTCAAAATAGCTGCGCTGATGGCAGCGTTTCTTTTGCTGTGCGCTGCCCTTTTTGCTCTGGGCCAGCGCCTTGGCAGAAAAGAGATAGTCGGGGACGGAAATGGATTTGAGGATCTCGCATTTTACGTTAAAAACCACGGAAAGACTATTAAGATCAATGTTTTCACGGATATAAGGGTAAATCCCGCGGAATACTATGTTTTCCTGCCGTCCTTCGCCGATGACAAAGAGATCTATATTTCATTTGAGCTCAGGGATCATGCGGTACTGTCAGGTGAAGACGGGCAGGAGATACGGCTTGAGAGCGGCGACAGGCTGCCCGGGATGGAAATTGACCGTGCCTATACGCTGGATTTTTATAAGCCGGGAGAGACAAAGGTAAGCGAAACAGGAAAGATTACATTTATGCAGTCTGATAATACCGCCGCACTCTTCATAGATACCGTCAGCAGGAGCATGGAGTACCTTGACAGCAATAAGGAAAATCACGAGCCGGGAACGATGCTCCTTCTTGATGAAAGCGGCTTCACCGAATACAGGGGAAAGCTTGAGGAGATAAAGGGGCACGGAAATTCCACCTGGGAAAGGGAGAAAAAGCCCTACGGGATAAAGCTCCCGAAGCCTGTCAGGCTTTTTGACTTAAGGGAATCCGACCGCTTTGTTCTCCTTTCAAACTGTATGGACCTTTCAATGATAAGGAACAGGCTGATCTACGGTATGGCGGAGAAGCTCGGGTATCCCGCCACTCCCCGGCTTCATTACGCGGATCTGTACCTCAACGGGAATTATAACGGTCTTTATCTCATTTCCGAAAAACCCGGGATGGGAAAGAACAGTCTGGAGCTCACGGATCTGGAATTCAAGAATACGGAATTGAACCTTATCCCTCCGGCCGGAGCTGAGAGGGTGAAGGAAAGCTATGAGGACAATACCTTTGCAGCGGGGGTCAGGCTTGAGGTTCTGCCGGATGACATTACGGGCGGATACCTTGTGGAGCGTGACTACGGGGCGAAATTTGATAATGAGGTAAGCCGCTTCACCACGGTCAATAAAAACGAATATGTGCTTAAAAGCCCGGTATACGCACCGATAGAAGAGGTTCGCTATATTAAAGGCGTATTTGAGGAGATCGAGAGAAGGATCTATGCAGGAGAGGAGCTGGAGGATGTTCTGGATTTAGACAGCTTCGCCAGAATGTATGTACTGGATGAGTTTACGAGAAATGAGGGCGCGGGGGTTACCAGTGCTTATTACTATAAGGACAGGGACGGTGTGGACGGAAGGGTGTATGCAGGCCCTGTATGGGACTACGACCAGTGCCTCGGAAATACCTATTTCCCTGTGGTCAATTACCCCTTTTCACTGAATTTCTGTACGGACCACTACCAGAGCACCCTGATTTTCTATATGCTGTACAGGAATTATCCGGAATTCCGGGAAAAGGTCAGGGCGTACTATAAAGACAGCTTCCGCCGGGAAATGCAGGAGCTAAAGAATTCCGGCATCGATAGCTGCTTAAAAGAGGCAGCCGCAAATCAGGGCATGGACTGCAGCCGGTGGGGGCGGAGTCAGGAGGTCATAAGCGAATCCTCGGATCAGGCCCGGGATTTCATAGAAAAAAGGACGGAATTCCTGGACAGCGTCTGGATAGAAGAGAAGTTGGTTTACATAATCCATTTTGATACGGGCAATGGCAGGGATCTCTACATGGGCGTGACAGGGGGGACGGTTCTCGGCGACTTCCTGGATGCCACTGCGCAGGGACTTGAATGGAAGGACGCCGCCACCGGGGAGAAGGTGGATCCAAAGGCAAGGGTTGACAGGGACTTTGAGCTGACGCCAATGCCCTGAGCGAAGTCCATTTGTCATCCTGAGCAAAGCGAAGGATCTTTCAGTCCGGCGGAAAGATTCTTCGGGCTAGAGCCCTCAGAATGACATTGAAGAGGAAAGATTCTACGG
>CAMVGV010000087.1 GCA_947167135.1 uncultured Lachnospiraceae bacterium | reverse complement strand
ATGATGATACGTTCAAACTTTATTTGGCTGATACAGGGTTATTTACTACCATGATCTTCAGATCGTCAGGGAAAACGGATAAAAACATTTATACGAAATTGTTAAGTGATTCGCTTCCAGCGGATTTGGGATATTTATACGAAAATGCAGTTGCGCAGGTAATCGCCGGATCAGATATAGATCTTTATTATCACACATGGGAGAAGGAAAACAGTTCTCACTATTATGAGGTTGACTTTTTGCTTGCTTCAAAAACAAAGATAGTTCCGATTGAAGTTAAGTCATCCGGAATTGGCAAGCATGAATCAATTACAGAATTTCAGAAAAAGTATTCAAAGTATGTTGCGAAGGAAATATTGCTATCACAAAAAGATATAGGCAACAGTGAAATGTTGAAATTATATCCAATATACCTGTTACCATTTTTAATTGAGAATCTGTGAAGGCATCTGCTACGGCGGGTGCTTTTTTCATTGCCATTTTCTTTTCCGGTGCGTATATTATAATATATCATAATATATGGGGATTTGCCCGGGAGGTACGGCATGGATAAGGATATGATGAAAATAAACGATGACGAACTGGAAAATGTGAGCGGCGGGTCGTGGGAAGAAAATCGGCAATTTCTTGATATATTAGGAACTGCTGATCCAAAAAAACTTGAATCGTTGCTTTATGCCGAATATAAAATACAAGCTGATTTATTTAATAGTCCGATGCGTAATATATACACAGATACATATGCCCATAAACCTATGACGCACGAAGAAGTAATCAAGAGACTAGAGGAAAGCAAGTTTCATTAATAAAATAACCGGTATCCCAAAGGCATCTGCTGCGGCAGGTGCTTTTTTGTTGCCATCGCCTTAAAACAGGTTAATTCAGAGTAGAGACGGAAATAGTATTGAAAACCCTGTTCTACATTGGCGGGTTTCGTGATATACTAATAAATTGTTTGATACAAACGCCAAAAGTCCAAAATGGCGTTTGAACTTGTTCAAAAAGCCATTTGACTTTGGGCGTCAAACAACATGGAAAAATGTCCAGTGGACATTTTTCGGGCACGCTTTGATGCGCTGAGCGCATCAGTGCCCCGTCGCAAGTAGCAATTTACGTAGTATACTCGCAAACGCAATTAACTGCGTTTGCTCGTTATACCGTTTTGATACTGGCAGTTATTTACGTAACTGAGTATAAATTAGCGGATTGCGAGTGTTGTAGAATTGCGAGAGTTGCTGAAAGCAACGGAGCAATTCGTTGTATCAAAACAGTGATTCAGTACTTTTGGCGACTTAATCATTGTTTAACGAAACACGAAAGGAACAGATCCATGGATAACGCATTTGATGTATTGAGGGAACGGGGCTTTATCGCCCAGTGTACAAACGAAGAGGCCGTTAAAAGCCTGATGGGAAAGGAGAAGATCACCTTTTACATTGGCTTCGATGCCACGGCTGACAGCCTGACTGCGGGGCATTTTCTGACTGTCATGGCTATGATGCATATGCAGAAGGCAGGGCACCGTCCCATAGCAATGATGGGCGGCGGCACAACTATGATAGGTGATCCTTCCGGAAGGAACGATATGCGCCAGATGCTTACCCCGGAAAATATAAACCACAATGTGGAATGCTTCAAAAAACAGCTTTCCAGATTCATTGAATTTGATAATGACAAGGCGATTATCGCAAATAATGCCGACTGGCTCCTTAAGCTTAATTACGTGGACTTTATGAGAGAGATCGGGGTTCATTTCAATGTGAACAAGATGCTTGCAGCAGAGGCTTATAAAAAGAGGATGGAGAGGGGAGGCTTAACCTTCTTTGAATTCAGCTATATGCTGATGCAGTCCTATGATTTTTATAAGCTCTTTGAGGACTACGGCTGTGTGATGGAGCTTGGCGGCGACGACCAGTGGAGTAATATCATTGGAGGCGTGAACCTTATTAAGAGTAAGACCGGAAAGGATGCCTACGGCCTTACCTTCAAGCTTTTGACCACAAGTGACGGAATCAAGATGGGAAAGACCATGAAGGGGGCTCTCTGGCTTGATGAAAAGAAGACCTCACCTTATGAATTCTTCCAGTACTGGAGAAATATTGAGGATGTAAAGGTCGAGGAATGCTTAGGCTTACTTACCTTCCTTCCTATGGATGAAGTGAGGAGGCTTGGTGCTCTTAAGGATCAGGAGATCAATACCGCAAAGGAGATACTGGCCTACGAGATAACAAAGACCGTTCACGGTGAGGAGGCCGCAGCGAAGGCCAGGGATGCTGCAAAGGACGTGTTTGGGGGTGGCGGGAAGAGCGAGAATATGCCTACGACCACCTACAGCAGCGCAGAGATGAAGGAGGGTAAGGATCTTATTTCACTTCTCGTTGATACAAAGATCGCGAAGAACCGCTCGGAGGGAAGGCGGCTTATCGAGCAGAACGGCATAAGCGTCAACGGGAAAAAGGTAAATGACATAAAGGCCGTATTCACCTCCGATGATTTTGATTCGGACGGAGAGCTTGTGATACAGAAGGGGAAGAAGGTCTTCCACAGGGTTATGGAAGGATGACGGCGGAAAGGTAACTATAGAAAGCGGAACAGGAAGGAACGGGATCGACATTCGATGGAATTAAAGATCAAATATATTAATGAGAGGCTGGAGAAGCTTAAGTATATAGACGGAAAGTCTGACTGGATAGACTTAAGAGCCGCAGAGGATGTGGTATTAAAGGCCGGGGAATTTAAGCTTATCCCTCTCGGCATCGCGATCGCCCTTCCGAAAGGTTACGAAGCACATGTTGTGCCGAGAAGCTCCACCTTCAAAAACTTTGGTATACTTCAGGCAAACAGCTGCGGTATAATAGATGAGAGCTACTGCGGGGATAATGATCAGTGGATGATGCCGGTATATGCGGTCAGGGACACGGAGATACATTTTAATGACAGGATATGCCAGTTCAGGATATTTGAGCATCAGAAGGCCTTCAGCTTTACGGAGGTTTCCCATCTTGAGGGTGAGGACCGCGGGGGCTTCGGTTCAACCGGAGTACAGTGATCATCATAAAGGATTGCAGATCATGATAATTAAGACAACGATCAAAGGTATTAATGAATATGAAGACAGTTGGTTTGAGGAGGTTTTTCCGACCCTTCCCGCCTGGAGAAAGGAAAAGGCCGAAAAATATAAGACCGAGAACGGCAGGAAGCTGAGTATACTGGCCGGAAAGCTCATAATGGATGCCTTTATCGACAATAACGAGGATCCGGATAACGTGGTTTTCAATGAGTCCGGAAAGCCGCTTGTGGGTGGTGACATGCCCTTTTTCTTTTCGGTATCCCATTCAAGGGAGGCTGTGGCGCTGTCGGTTTCCACACCGAATGACAACGCCTCGGTGCTTCCGGGGAATAACCTTATCGACGCCACCTCTGTTTTCTCGGCGGCGGGCATTCCCCCAAGGTCCGAGCTAAAGTCCTCAAAGGGACTTTCTACTCCCTCCGTCGGAGTGGATATAGAGTGCATAAGAGAATACGACGAGGGGATCGCAAAGCGCTTTTTCACCAAGGAAGAGCAGGATTACCTAAAGTTCTCCGAAAACAAGGAGGAGGATTTCACCCGTATCTGGACCTCAAAGGAGGCATACGGGAAATTTACAGGGGGAGGCATACAGGACGGCCTCAAGTTTTCCATTTTCCATAATCCGCTGATACCGATAGATGTGATCTTCCCCTGCTGCTTTGAATATGAATCCATTATGCTGGACGGAAATAAGTATCTGTACACCATTTGCCATGGAGTGATAGAGGTATAAATATATGAATAAAAAGATAGCTATTGCAGGAACCGGATATGTGGGGCTGTCCATTGCCACACTTCTGTCCGTTAAAAATCACGTAACCGCTGTGGATATCATCCCGGAAAAGGTGGATATGCTTAATAAAAAGCAGTCTCCCATAAGGGATGAATATATAGAGAAGTACCTGAAGGAAAAGGAGCTTGACCTTACGGCAACGCTGGATGCGGAAAGCGCCTACGCCGATGCGGATTTTGTCGTTGTGGCCGCTCCGACGAATTATGATCCGAAGAAAAATTATTTTGACACCTCGGCGGTTGAGGCTGTTATCGACATTGTGCTTAAGACCAATCCGAAGGCCTATATAGTTATAAAGTCCACCATTCCGGTAGGCTTTACCGAGGGTGCAAAGAAGAAATTCAATACGAAGAATATCCTCTTCAGTCCGGAATTCTTAAGGGAGTCAAAGGCGCTTTACGATAATCTCTATCCCAGCCGCATAATCCTGGGAACCGATATGTCTGATCCGGAGCTTAAAAAGGCCGCGGAGGACTTTGCTGCTCTTCTTAAGGAGGGTGCCTTAAAGGAGGATGTCGAGGTCCTCTTTATGGGAAGCACAGAGGCGGAGGCTGTGAAGCTTTTCGCGAATACATATCTCGCTCTTCGTGTTTCATATTTTAATGAGCTTGATACCTATGCCGAATCAAAGGGTCTTAATACGAAGGACATTATCGACGGAGTGTGTCTCGATCCCAGGATAGGACAGCAGTACAATAATCCCTCCTTCGGATACGGCGGCTACTGCCTGCCGAAGGATACGAAGCAGCTCCTTGCAAATTACCGGGATGTTCCCGAGAACCTGATCGAGGCAATTGTGGAATCAAACAGGACCAGAAAGGATTTCATTGCGGACAGGGTGCTTGAGATCGCAGGCTATTACTCATACTCAGGGGAAAGCTCCGAAAACACCTATAATAAGGCTTCAGAAAAGAATATCGTTATCGGTGTTTACCGCCTTACAATGAAGAGTAATTCGGACAATTTCCGTCAAAGCTCAATTCAGGGGATAATGAAGCGGGTAAAGGCAAAGGGAGCAACGGTCATTATTTACGAGCCAACCCTTGAGAACGGCTCCACCTTCTTTAATTCGGAGGTAGTGAACGATATCGATGAATTTAAGAAGAGGTCAGATGCCATTATCGCAAACAGGTACGAGAAGCTTCTTGATGATGTGAAGAAAAAGGTTTATACGAGGGATCTTTTCGGAAGAGACTAAAATAAGTATGACTTCCTGCGGACGAAATCGGTGATTGTCCGCAGGAATCCGGCTTCGCCGGACACGCCGACCGGCAAGCCGCTCGGCTGGTCAGGTACGATTCTTGTTTTTCCGATGAAAAACAAGAATCTAAAACAGCCCCGCTCACCGGTATTAAGGTGCAGCGGGGGTTTTATTATCGCGGCGGACTTAAAGCTCCAGCCCGAGATGTGCGTATGCCAGATCGGTCACCACCCGGCCCTTTGGGGTACGCATGATAAAGCCGTTCTTTAGGAGATAGGGCTCATACACGTCCTCGATGGTGCCTGCGTCCTCGCCGATGGCGGCGGCCAGGGTATCAAGTCCCACAGGACCACCCCTGAACTTTTCGATCATGATATTAAGTATGCTGCGGTCCAGATTGTCGAGGCCATGTTTATCAACTTCCATTAGATCGAGGGCGGTATTTGCCACATCCAAAGTGATCCTTCCGTCATATTTTACTTCCGCAAAATCACGGACCCTCTTTAAGAGACGGTTTGCGATCCTTGGAGTGCCTCTGGAACGCCGTCCGAGCTCGAGCGCGGCCTCGGGGACTATCTCGACCTTTAGCTTTGCGGCGGAGTTTATGATTATGGTTGACAGGTCTTCTACGGAGTAGAACTCCATATGGTTTATCACACCGAAGCGGTCACGTAAGGGGGCGGAGAGGAGCCCTGCCCTGGTGGTTGCCCCGATGAGGGTGAATCTCGGCAGGGAAAGCCTTATTGATTTTGCGGAGGGTCCCTTCCCTATCATAATGTCTATGGCAAAATCCTCCATGGCAGGGTAGAGAACCTCCTCAACCTGACGGTTTAAGCGGTGTATCTCGTCCACAAAAAGTACGTCCTTATCCTTAAGGCCGTTAAGGATCGCCGCCATGTCGCCCGGACGCTCGATGGCGGGACCGCTGGTGATTTTCAGGTTTACGCCCATCTCCTCAGCTATTATCCCGGCGATGGTTGTTTTTCCAAGCCCGGGAGGACCGTAGAAAAGCACGTGGTCAAGGGAGTCCGAGCGCTTTTTTGCCGCATCTATGTAGATACGGAGGGTCTCCTTTATCTTGTCCTGACCTATGTATTCATTAAGGGTCTTCGGACGTAGGGACCCCTCAAGCCTTATGTCTTCTTCGGTAAATTTGGTTTCTATGACTCTTTTTTCCATTATTACAGGATCACCTTAAGTGCTGCTTTAAGAAGTGTGTCGGTTTCCGTATCTCCTCCGATGGCGGCAGAGGCCTCCTTAACTGCCCGGTATGCGTCCGCCGATGAATAGCCCAGGGCCACCAGAGCCTCCACGGCCTCATCCCTGGAGCTTTCATTTACCGAAGGCGTGGGAGAACTGCCTGACATTAAAGCATTTTCGCTGCTCTCCGCACCGATCCGGTCTTTAAGATCCAGTATAACTCTTTCCGCGGTCCTTTTTCCGATGCCCGGAGCCTTGGCAATGGCCTTTGAATCTCCGGAGAGGATAGCGAAACGGAGGTCATCGGGGGTAAGCACCGAGAGTATGGCAAGGGCACCCTTCGGTCCGATGCCGCTTACGGTAATAAGCTGCTTAAATATACCGAGATCATCATAGGATGGGAAACCATAGAGGGTCACGCCGTCCTCCCGGACGGATAAAAAGCTGTATATCTTTGCCTCCTCCCCGACACCGGGCAGGAGAGAAGCCGTGCTGTCGGATATGGTAAGCACATAGCCCACGCCGTTAACATCTATGACAACACGGTTAATATCTATGTCAGCGATCTTTCCTCTTAAATATTCAATCATAAACAATATTTCCTATTCGTATAAGCAGTCCGGCTGAAATAAGCCCAACGAGAAAGCCGGTGAAACAGCCTGAAATTAAAAGGGGCGGGAGATAGAGTATTATGCGGTAGTTCTCAACCAGAAGCATGGCAACGGCTATCTGCCCTATATTATGGCATACCCCGCCGGCCATGCTTACCCCGTAAACCGAAAAGAAGGAGAACCTTTTAAGGAGTATCATAACGGCAAAGCTTGACAATGCACCTGCCAGACTGTAGATAATGCTGAAGGGATTCCCGAACAATATGCCGCTTAGTATGATCCTCGTTATATTTACGTCTAAGGCGGCCTTCCACCCAAAGGTATAGAGAAGAAATACCACAAGTATATTGCTCAAACCGGGTTTCATTCCGGGAACACCGAAGAATACCGGAAGCAGGGCCTCCACATAGGAGAGCATCATTCCAAGGGCAACGGATATGGCAAGATATGCCGTCATTCTACCTCGAGACTGCATCCACTGCTCCTTCCGTCCTGCCTTCTATTTCGATGACCACCCTGTTGGGGAGGCATACTATGGTCTCCTTATCCTTACTGATACTTTTCTGGTGTACACAGAGCTTATCGGGACAGTCCGCGTCAACGATATCCGCTTCGCCGTTTTTTATTATAAGGCGGTTATTAAGCCCCGCGTGTCCGCTGATAATTATATCCCTTTCTTCGTTAAGGGGAAAGTCCGCATATTCTTTTCCGTCAACATAGACCTTGACCCTGTCGCCCTTACCTCCTGCAAAAAAAGGCGATCCGGCAAAAAGGAAGACCCCGGCGGAAAGAAGCAGGGTGAGAAGGGGGACTGCAGAGTCGCTTTTCTTTAATTTCAATACGGAATTTCCCATGGCTTCTCTTATACCAACATTTTTTGTTACAATTCAGTGCAGTGAAGTATACTGAACAGTAAGCATTTTTTCACTTCGCTAAAAGATGCCGCCTTGTCATCCTGAGCATAGCGAAGGAGCTTTACTGTAAAAAAGGCTCCGGAAAAACCGGAGCCTTGTCATTATCAGTTATATTTACGCTTGCGCGCAGCTTCGGACTTTTTCTTGCGTCTTACGCTGGGCTTTTCATAATGCTCTCTCTTACGTATCTCCTGCTGGATACCTGCCTTCGCGCAGTTTCTTTTGAAACGGCGTAAAGCGCTGTCAAGAGATTCGTTTTCTTTAACGATAACATTTGACATTTTCCCACCTGACCTCCCTTCGGACCAACAGATCTTAACGAACATGATGGGTATTTGTGTCGCACACAACAAGCATTATAGCATAATTCCGCCCTGCGTCAAGGAAAAAATCAGATCCTAGTCATTACGCATCCCTCTTTTTCTTCTCCGCTATAGCCACACTTTGTATT
>CAMVGV010000086.1 GCA_947167135.1 uncultured Lachnospiraceae bacterium | reverse complement strand
TTAAAGCCGGATATGGTGCTATCCTGCACCAATAAAGAGGTCTGGTGGAAATGCATCCGGGGACACGAATGGATGGCAAGGATAGCAGACAGATTCTACGGAAGCCAGTGTCCATACTGTACAGGACACAGGATCTATAACGGCTTCAATGACCTTGCTGCACTTTACCCAGAGCTCTCATCCGAATGGTCCGAAAGGAATGAGCCTAATAAGGCAGATCAAGTATCTCCAAGATCAGTAGAAAACGTCTGGTGGAAATGCCGTGTATGCGGGTATGAATGGAGGGCAGTCATAGTAGCAAGGGTAAAAGGAGGCTGCTGTCCGGTATGCTCTGACAGGATGGTAAAGGAAGGCTTTAATGACCTTCAGACCACAGACCCCTGGATTCTTCCTGAGTGGGATTTTGACAGAAATACAATAGTAAAGCCCACAATGGTCAGCCGGAACTCCCTGCGGTTTGTCTGGTGGAAATGCCCGCACGGACACAGGTGGAGGGCAAAGATCGCGGATAGGACCCTCGATAAGGAGCCCTGCCACATATGCAGAAAGGACTTTGAAAAGGTATTTCCGGATCTTCTTCTGCAGCTGTATATCAGGAATGCAGGATATGAAGTCATCATTGACGAAGAAGACTTAATCGGAGTGCCGCTGTCCAATTACATCAGGGAAAAGAATGCGGTGATAGAGATCTCAAAGCCGGAATACAACAGGAAGGACGGATACAAATGGGAGTACGCAAAAACCGCCCTCTGCAGGAAATCAAGGATAAAGCTTATCCGGATACTTAAGCAGAGAGACAGGGAATTCGAGGATTGCGTAAATATAACAAGACTTGATAACAGCGATGAGGCTTTGTCAGAGGCACTTAAATCTGCACTGCAGCTACTGAGGATCAAAGCAGACGGTGAGAGTGATGTGAGCGCTGAAAAAGAATCGCTTTTCAGGGAATTTATGGAGAGACCATAAGGAGGGATCAGTGATAGAAGAAAAGATTACAGGAAGCAGGAAAAACATGAAATGGAAAAAGAAACGACTCCTGGAGGATCCGGCGATAAATGTTGTAAGGATATCCGGGATATATCCGGACAAGGACAGGACCGGTGACTACTTTATGATAGCGAGATACGAAAGGATCGCTAAGCAGAAGAAAAGAAGCTGTTTTCAAAGTAGGCAGCACCAAAAAAAGGAAGGAGCAGCATAAAATATGAGAACCAAGGTGTTCTGCAATCCCTGGAAATGCGGAATCATTCCACCCTGAAAGGGAGCAACAACCGAACATAAGGATCAAGTCCTGAAGGGGACGGTGTTTGAAGTGATATACAAAAACAAATGCCGTCCCCTTTTTCTGTTTTAAACTTCACCGGGCTGTAACTTAATAGTCCGGCTACAGGAAATTCGGAAAAGCCACTTTTCCGAATCCAATAAAAGAAAGGAGGACTCAATGTCCAAGGTCGCATATGAGGACAGATATGCCCAGATACGTCAGATGGCAAAAACAAACAGATCGATCTGTTACTGGCGAAACAACCTGTCCATAAAGGATTTCAAAGAAGAAAAAGACCGGTATGTATTTGAAGACACCGGGAATTATAACGGTCTGGAGGTCTGGATGAGGATCTCCGTAAAAAAGAGATATGTAAGGAGACTATTCAAAAGAAAACGGAAGGGAGTCATTGAGTTCTGGGGAAACCTGAAACACATGGGGATCATGGTAAGGCTCAGAACCAAGAAATTCCCAAGGATCCATACGGGATCTGAAGGGTGGCTAACCTATGAATTCAGCATGGACGGCACAACCGACGGTCTCGTTTTCATAGATGACAAAGCATTGAAAAGATGCAGAAAAGAAGCGGAACCGGAAAGAATCCAAAGAACAAAAAAGGCAGGAAAAAAGGAGGATTACTTCGATGAAGAAATATATGAAAAAGAGGCTTGCTAAGCTTCTGATACTGGCAATGATGGCGGTGACGGTGATGAGTATTGATGTATTGGCCGTGCCGGAAAGTACCGTGGATCTCGGGACATTCTACCTGACCGCTAAAGAGCAGGAGCAGGACCCCGGGGAAGATGATAACCCGGGAGAAAACAATGACCCCGGAGAGGATGATAACCCGGGAGAAAGTGATGATCCCGGAAATGAAGAGGATCATCCCAGAAACGAAGATCCGGAACCAGGAGATCCGAACCCCGATCATCCGGGAAACGAAGACCCGGGTATAAATCATCCCGGAGATAAAGAAAATCCTGAAGCTTCTGGTAACGGTATCTGTCAGGCTCCATCAACAGGAGACCTGATCACGGAAAGCCGGACGGTAGTGGCTACGAAGACAAAGTGGCGGATAAGCCCATCTTTCAATGTGGTAGGAATAAGCAGCTCAGATAAAAGAGTCATAAAAGCCACAAGAAAAAAGGATAAAACGAGATCATCCAAAGGAAACAAGTGGTACTGCGGATATTTGAGAGTTAAAAAGCCGGGAAATGTAAAAATAACTCTCGAAGGATCAGCCGGGGAAAGGGAGGAATATCAGATCTACGCCGAGGATCCAAAGATCAGAAAAGATGCCCTGACGGTAAATGATGTTAAGACCGTTTCCCTGAACCAGTATCTGTCCGGTATCACCTATCTGAAGCCCACAGCCGTTTCATCAAAGAACGGAAATGTGGTCTCCATAAGCTCCAACGGAGACATAAGCATCAGAGAGAACGGCAGGTCGGTTATAACTTTGAATTTCGGAAAGAGGAAAGTTAAGGGTACCGTGAAAGCAAAGCTTCCGGCTTTCAAAAAGAAGAAGATCATCTTAAGCAGCAGCCCTGTGAAGCTCGCAATGAAAAATGTGTCCAACAATGCTGCGGTTCAATACAGTTCATCAGACATATCGGTAGTGAAGATGAATAAGGACGGCTATGCAGCACCTATGTCAAACGGAACGGCAACAGTCTACGGAAAGTCCGGGAATGTGACGGCTGAATGTGAAGTAACGGTCAAAGGACTGAAATAATCATAAAGGAGACAACAGATTATGAAAAATACGATGAAAAGAGCCATATCAATGATAATGGCCATGGTAATGGCAGCGAGTATGAGCATTTCAGCTCTTGCAGCAGATATCCCTGTTATAGACATGGGAACCTTCCACAATGTTTATTCCGCAGTGGATGGAGCATTCAATCTTTCAGACTGGGATAACTATATAACAAATATGAACGGGGAAGACTATATTGTCCTTGAAAACTATAACGGAACGGATAAGGAGATCACTATAAAGGGCAAGGCAAAAAAGAACGGCCTTGAGTATCAGGTCCTTCTTAAAAACTTCTTCGACACAGAATCCCAGTGTTATCACTCTATTTTTGAGAATAATACAAATATAGAGAGGGTGACCTTTGTGCCCGTTGACGGAACTGCAGTAGGCATTGCCGGTGCAATGGGCTCAGACAGTCTATTCAAGGGATGTACTGCTCTTGAAAATGTGGATTTTAATAATGGACTTGTCCAGTACGGATCTCATAAGCTTTATTCAATAAGCGGGATGTTCGAAGGTTGTACAAGCTTAAAAACCGCAGATCTAACGAACCTTGATCTTAGCGAATGTACAAAGGCGGAGGATGTTTTTAAGGGATGTACGGGAGTAACGGAAATATGTCTTGACGGGGCAGATTTCAGTAAAACATATACAGTGCATGGGATGTTTGAGGGCTGTACCTCACTTGAAGCAGCAGATCTTACAACAGCAACCTGGGGTGAGCTGGCGAAATATACGAGCCGCATGTTTGCGGATGATATAAACCTTTCAGAAATAACAGTCCCATATGACTTCATGCCCACCTTCATATGTCAGGAAATGTTTAAGGTCAATGACCTTACAGAACTTACGGTAAAAGGTAATCCATCAGAGCTCTTCATAAAAAGGCTTATGCCTCTTATGGAGGATAATAACAGGTACATAGGTGATGTACTTATTCAAGCCCATGTGGAGCTTGATGGGGCGGAGCTTGAAGATGGAATGTTTGAATTCAAGCTATATGACACAGGCAAATCCGATGACAGCCTGCTGGCAACAGCTACAAATGAATATAACGGCCTTATAACCTTTGGGGAAATAAAGGTCTATGACATAACGAAGGAGCTAAAGCTTGTGGCCGTTATGACCGGGAATGAATCCGTTTCCAGCGAAACAGAAGCCTTATTCCGGGATGTGATGCTGGAACTCAATGAGGATGGAACTTTAAGTATTAAGGAATAAGCGGAGGATGACATGAGAAAAATCATAATAGCAATTACAATGATGATCCTGTCGGGGGCACTGATGCTGTCCCCGGCATTTGCAGGGGATATGGATACGGAGGAGTGGTTATCCGCCTGGGAGTACGAGATAAAGGATCTGAACTATGACGGAAAGCATATCTTTCTGAATAAGTACATCGGAACAGAACCGGACATTTCCATCGGAGGGAAGGCAAGAGTTGACGGAGTGGACTATCCGGTCTGCATCGGCATGAAGAGCGGAGGCGGCTATGGACATTATATGACCGCCCTCAACACAAGCGATACCATAAAGCATGTCACCTTCTATTCTGTGGACGGTGTTCCTGTGAAGCCTGAGATAAACTACAGGCTGGATGATTTCTTTTACGGGATGGAAAATCTGGAAGGGATCAATTTCGGAAACGATTTTAAGACTGATGGAGTGACTCAGGCTCCGAGAATGTTTTACGGCTGCAGAAATCTGAAATATGTGGATGTTGATAATCTGGATCTCAATAAATGCTCAGGCTTCAAGGAAATGTTCGCAGACTGCGAATCGCTTAACAGGATAACACTAAACTGCCCCAACGCATCCAATATGGAAGATATGTTCAGAAACTGCTACGGACTTACAGAAGTAACTCTGAACGGAGGCGACCGTAAACAGGACAGGGTAAAGTCAATGTTCTCCGGCTGCAGGAGTCTTGATACTGTAAATCTTACAGATATGGATTTTTCCGGGATAAAGGATTTCAGCCATATGTTTTTTGACTGTGAATCGCTTAAATCCCTGGATATGAGCGTCTTCGACTTCAGCTCAGCAACAGATGTATCAGATATGTTCAGCAGCTGTTACAAGCTGGAACAGGTGAACTTTGAAGATACAGTCTGGGGAGAAAGCAAACCCAACGCGGCAGATATGTTTTACCGCTGCGAAAAACTCACGGAGATAACGGTTCCGGAGGGCTTTAAGCCATCAGGGGCAAATGAGATCTTCTTTGTTCCCTATGGTGAAGAAAGTATTTTAAGGATCAAGGGATCTCCGTCAAAGGAGTTCTGTGACCAGGTCTTCCCGGGACTCGAAAAATCAAACAGATACATAGGGCAGGTAAAATTGCGGTCAAAGGTGGAACTTGAAGGGAAGGATCTTAAAGCAGGACAGTTTATCATTGATTATGAAAATAGCCGAAGGGTAATAAGGGATGAACCTCTTTCTACTGAAAATGTCGTAGATCTGACCGTGCCGGTTTATAAACCGGGAACGAACACCTTTACCATTGAGGAGCAGTACAACGTAGGCGAAAGCATCTTAAATCCCAGATATTTACCAATAGAATATGCCGATGAAATAAGCTGTGAAGATTCGAAGAGATCAAAGACTGTAGAGATCATCCTCAATACTGACGGGACTCTTTCGGTAAGGGAGTAATGAAGAAAAGGAGAAAACAAAGCAATGGAGAATATGGACATAATGAAGGAATACTATGAAGCAACGAGAGAAGACAGGATAAAGGTTTATTACCAGCCGGTCTATCATATCGAAGAAAGCTGCCTGGTATCTGCCGAGGCTTTATGCCGCATCATAACAAGGGAGGGCAGGATCATAACCCCGGACAGATTCATTCCCATACTGGAGCGTACCGGAGAAATATGCGCTCTTGACTGGTATATGATAGACAGAGCCTGCGCCATGGCCTTTGACATAATAGCGGAGACGGTTTCTGATATCAGGATAGCTGTCAATTTTTCAAGATATCACGTCAATGAGTGGGATGCGGTAGAGCACCTCTGCAGTATTGTAGATTCTTATTTCCTCGTCCACGATAGGATTGAGGTTGAGATCACAGAGAGTTATAAGACACAGGATTATCCCCTTAATAAAATGATGCAGAAGCTCCGTTCAGAAGGCTTCCATGTAGCGGTAGACGACTTCGGGAATGGGGAATCAACTCTAAATTTTATAAAGGGATCCTGCTTTGACACCATAAAGATCGACAGATCCTTTATCGAGGGACTGGGGAAGGATAATTCCGGTGCGATCATAAAAGGGATTTCGGGAATGGCAAAAGACCTTGGTATCAGAACTGTGGCAGAAGGCGTGGAGACTCTTGACCAGGCTGTAAGAGTGGTCTGCAACGGCTGCGTATACATACAGGGTAATTACTTAAGCGGACCTATCCCGGAAGATATGTTTATCGACTATATCCTCAAGGAGGAAGAAAAGACTACGGATAAACCGGTGATCATAGGATAACCCCGGCAAAACAGAATCAAGCGCAAGGCGGTTTTCAGACAAACAGTTTGGAAGCCGCTTTTTCTTCCAAAGAGCAGTGAAAAAGAAAGGAGGAGCCGGATGCAGGAAGAAAGTACCCAGCGTACTGTAGCGCTGATAATAAGGGTTGTGAGACTTTCGGGACAGATCTTAAAAAGGGCAATGTTGGCGTATCTCAATGACCTTGCAAATCAGGAGATCCCGGAAAAACATGGAAAGATGTCAGTAAGGGATCTCGTTGGAAAAGACCAGGGCGCAGATACCATAGACATCAATAACGGAAACATCCGGGATTTTGACCGGGTAGCTGCAAAGTACAACATTGACTACGCCGTTAAAAAGGTGAAAACCAAAACGGAGCAGAAGTACCTCGTATTCTTCAAGGGAAGGGATAAGGATGTGATAGCACAGGCTTTCAGGGATTTCTGCGATATCAACGAGAAAAAGAGCAGGAGGCCTTCAGTAAGACAGCAGCTGCAGAAGGCCAGGTCATTAGTTACCCCGGCTCTCGACCTGGAAAAAGTCAGGGAAAAGAAGTTGAGTAAGGATAAGGAGGCAAGCATTTGAGTAAAGTGAAAACAAGCAAAGCCCATAGCAGGGACAGCACAGCCGGACAGATAATCGCAGGGATCATCACGGATCTGAAAAGCATACCGGAAAAGATGAAACAGAAAACGATGGGGATGGACAGGATACATATCCTAAAAATGTCCATCCCCTACATCCTTGCCGGATACTTATTTAACAAGGGCTTCTTCCTGTACCGGCATATGAAGGGACCACCGGTCATAAAACTCTTGAATACCATTAATAGTATGAACCATGCCTTTAAGAATCCGCTTCCGAGCATGGATATCCGGGATATCATCGCAGGAATTGCAGGGGCAGTGATTCTCGGGCTCATCGTGTATATCAAAGTAAAGAATGCAAAGAAATACCGGCAGGGAGTGGAATACGGTTCTGCCAGATGGGGAACCAGAAAGGATATCCTCCCGTTTATAGATCCTGTTTTTGAAAACAACATAATCCTTACCCAGACTGAATATCTGACAATGGCGAGGATCGTAAAGGATCCAAGGTATAGCAGGAATAAGAATGTAATAATCACAGGCGGTTCAGGCTCCGGGAAGACCAGAAACTATGTAAAACCACAGCTGATGCAGATGCATTCAAGTTATGTGGTCACAGATCCGAAAGGCCAGATCCTCATAGAGACCGGAAAGATGCTGAGAAGGGGGATCCCGAAAAAAGATGAGAACGACAAGCCGGTCACGGACAAAAATGGGAAACCTGTTTATGAGCCTTATGAGATCAAGGTCTTCAACACCATAGATTTCAACAAGTCTATGAAGTATAACCCTTTCCACTATATCAAAAGTGAGAAAGACATCCTGAAGCTGGTAAATACTCTTATGGAAAACACAAAGGGCGAAGGGTCACAGTCAGCCGATCCTTTCTGGGAGAAAGCGGAAAGGCTTCTCTACACTGCCTATATTGGTTACCTCTGGTATGAAGCCCCGCCCTGTGAGCAGAACTTTTCAACGCTTATAGAAATGATAGACATGAGCGAGACAAGGGAGGAGGAAGAGGGCTATGAAAATGTGATAGACGGGCTCTTTAAGAAGCTGGAAGAAAGGGAACCGGATCACTTCGCTGTAAGGCAGTACCGCAAGTTTAAGCTTGCGGCCGGAGTTATAAATTATAAGAGGTTTCTTATACAATCTTATGAACGACAGCCGA
>CAMVGV010000085.1 GCA_947167135.1 uncultured Lachnospiraceae bacterium | reverse complement strand
GGGCGGCATCCCACATCTTCGATGTGGGATATGCGTCGCTTCGCTCAGAATGACACGGAACGCCCCGTTCTTTGTCATCCTGAGGAACGCCCCACTCTTTGTCATCCTGAGGAACGCTAGTGACGAAGGATCTTCAGTATCTTCTCAAAATACCCGGGAATCGGGGCCAGTGTCTCTATGTATTCACCCGTAACCGGCTGCCTGAAGCCCAGAATATAGGCATGCAGTGTCTGACCCTCTGTTTTGAAGGGAGACCTGTTCGTACCGTAAACACCGTCACCTAAAAGCGGATGCCCGATGGAGGCCATATGCACTCTTATCTGGTGCGTACGCCCGGTTTCCAGAGCACATTCAATATAGCTGTATCCTCCAAAGCTCTCCAGTACGTGATAATGGGTCACGGCTCTTTTTCCGTCAGGGCACACGGCCATCTTCTTCCTGTCATTTTTAGAACGGCCGAGAGGCTTGTCTATAGTCCCGTCCTCCTTAAGAGCCCCGGTGACAATGGCTCTGTATAGCCTGTGTACAGAGTGCTCCTTCAGCTGATCAGCAATGCTTTTATGTGCGGCATCGTTTTTGCAGACGAGAACGGAGCCTGTGGTATCCTTGTCGATCCTGTGCACTATCCCGGGTCTCAGGATCCCGTTGATCCCGGAAAGATCCCGGCAGCGAAACATCAGGGCGTTTACCAGAGTGCCGCTGTAGTGCCCGTTTGACGGATGTACCACCATTCCCTTCGGCTTGTTTACCACCAGGACATCGCTGTCCTCATACAGTATGTCCAGGGGTATGTCCTCCGGCAGTATATCAGGTATCCGGGATTCGGGAATAACAAGGCTTATCCTGTCTCCCTCGGAAACCCGCACGCTGCTTTTTTTGACAGGATTTCCGTTAATAAAGGCAGCTCCCTCACCTATAAGCTTCGACACATAGCTTCTTGACAGTTCCTCATCTATGGACGGGATAAAGGAGTCAATGCGGGATCCGTCATATTCCCAATCTACCGTAAATACCGCTTCCCTATTCATCGTCATCCGGCAGCATTGAAGAATGGAGGTGTAGCTTCGGGTCATTTGCTTTCTTCATATTCAGCTCGTCCTCCTTGTAAACAAAAAGGATCAGAATGGCCAGGGCGAAGGCGGAAACCGTGACATAGATGTCCGCAACGTTGAATATGGGAAAGTTTATATAAATAATATAGATGAAATCCACGACAAAACCGTTCTGCAGCCTGTCAATAAAGTTCCCGACGGCACCGGCCGTGATCATGCAGATAAAAAACCGTAGCATCCTGTATCGCGGAGTTGCGGGGAGCCTTATCAGTAAATAGAGCATAATAAGCATAAAGACCACGGCAACGATCAGGAAGAAATAACGCTGTCCGTACAGGATCCCGAAGGCTCCGCCTCTGTTTCCCCCATCAAGATAACGAAGTACCAGGACGTCCGGAATGACGACAAAATCCTCCTTCCCCATAAGAAATTTGGTCGCGAGACCCTTGGTATACTGGTCAAAGTACACCAGAGCCGCAATAAAGATAGATGATAATATAAAGGAAACAGCCTTTGAGGTTTTAGTCATTTTATGATAGATCTTCCTTTGCAATAAGCTCATTTATTCCACGGATGATCTCCTCATCCGTAACGGTAGTGTCTATTACGGCTTCTCCGATCCTCTTTAACAGTATAAAGCGGATTCGCCCGCTGTCCATCTTCTTGTCAAGCTTTGTTATCCGTAATATCTCCCTGCTGTCAGTATCAGCGTCAAGGGTAAGGGGAAGATTGAAGGGCAGGAACATATCCCTTATTTCATAGTATTCCTCTGTGGTTAAGTCTCCACGTTCATATGAAATATGCGAGGCTGCGATGATACCGAGAGCGACACATTCCCCATGGAGAAGCCTGAAATTCATATATTTTTCAATGGCATGTCCGATGGTATGGCCGAAATTAAGGATTGCGCGGACTCCCTTTTCCGTGGGATCCTCCTCTACCACAGCAGCCTTTATCTCAAGGGAACGCCTGATCATTTCGCTGAGTACGGATGTGTCCAGATCATTTATCTCATTAAAGTGATTGATCAGCCATTCATAATATACACCGTCCCTGATAAGGCCGTGCTTAAGAATCTCTGCCATACCCGAGGCAAATTCACGCTTCGGAAGGCTTCTTAAAAAGGATGTATTGATATAGACAAGCGCGGGCTGATGAAAGGCACCGACCATATTCTTATAGTTTTCAAGATCAACCCCGGTCTTTCCGCCTATGGAGGAATCCGTGTCGGAAAGGAGGGTGGTCGGCAGCTGTATAAAGCGTATACCCCTTAAATAAACTGCCGAAGCAAAGCCTGCCATATCGCCGATAACTCCGCCGCCAAGAGCAATGATAAGGTCACGTCTTTCAAACTTCTCGACAATGAGTATACGGAGAATATCCCGGACCCGGTCAAGGTTCTTATTTTCTTCCCCCGCGGGTACGGTAAAGGAACAGAGCTTCTTAAAAGAGTCCTTAAGAGCGGTCTGTACATCCCTTAAGTAAAGCTTTTCCACATTGCTGTCTGTTACGATAAGAGCCTTGCAAAGAGACAGACCAAGGGAGGAAATATTCCCGGCAAGCCTCTCAAGTCCTTCTGTCACAACAATATCGTAGCCCGGACCGGAAATCGTATCATTTATATGAAGCATTTACCTGCATTTCCTTTCATTCAAATGTCATAATTCATCTGTAAAACACGGTTTTGATAAGATCCTTCGCTAACGCTCAGGATGACAATGATCTCATCTCTTATTGTCATCCTGAGGAACTCTTCACTTTTTGTCATCCTGAGGAACTCTTCACTTTTTGTCATCCTGAGGAACGAAGTGACGAAGGATCTTTCCTCTCATGACGACCGTCTTTTCACTCTGACATGAATAAAGCAGACAGAGCTGAAAACCCTGTCTGCTATTATAACGTATTATTTGATTTTTTTAAAATCGGCCACCTGCAACCTTTGCAAACTCAAAGGCTCTGTTTCCGGCAGATGCGGAGGGTGAAACCTGTTCCCTGCCTTCATCACCCGAAAGCTCCACACTCTTCGGTGCTATGATAAAGATGTAATTTGAGATCTTTACCATACTTCCGCTCAAAGCATAGCTGGCACCTGAAATCGTGTAAATGATCTTTTCGGCGAGCGCCTCGTTTATTCCCTCAAGATTCAGAACAACAGTACGGTCAGAGAGAAGTGCGTCCATGATATCGCATACATCAGTATCGGAAGTAGGCTTGAATATCGTTACCTCACGGTCTGAATCCTCTGACTTGACCTTCCTGGAAGTTCTCATAGGAGTTATCTTTGATCTGACGGGAGCCTCTTCCTCCTTACGGTTCTTCTTTGAACCGAAAAATCCTCTGGGGCTTTCTTCCTCATCGTCCTCATCTATAAAATCGTCATCATCATAATACTCTTCGTCTTCATCACTAAGGCTGAAAGTATTCATGATCTTATCAAAAAAGCTCATTGGTTAAATCCTCCCTGTTAGGTAATCTCTCTCTCCAAAGATTCCGGTTCCCACACGTACCATAGTGGCTCCCTCTTCTACCGCAACCACATAATCATTGGTCATTCCGAAGGATAAAATGCTGAGAACCTTGTCGCTTTGCGACCTATCACGATTTACATCGTACATCTTATTTGAATTTATGTCAACAGCTTTTTTAATCATTTTTTTAAAAAGATTTCGATTTTTTTCAGAATTATCAACGTTTGGAGCAACACACATCAATCCTCTGACCGATATATTCGGTAAACCAATTATTCTGTCAACTAATTCTGTAACCTTTTCATAGGGCACCCCGAACTTACTGTCCTCGTCACCTATATTGATCTCTACAAGTATGTCCTGTTTAAGATCCTTCTTTACACACTGCCTGCTTATCTCCAAAGCCAGCTCATAGGAATCCACGCTGTGTATAAGCGTGACCCTGCCGGCAATGTACTTAACCTTGTTTTTCTGGAGATGCCCAATCATGTGCCAGCGTATATCCCCGGGAAGCTCTTCCATCTTCCGGGTCAGCTCCTGCACCCGGTTTTCACCAAAGTCACGGATACCCGCATTATAAGCATCCATAATGAGCTCATTTGGCTTGGTTTTTGAAACCGCGATAAGAGTCACCTCACTCCTGTCACGACCGGCTCTTTTACAGGCTTCAGCGATATTGTTCTCTACAGTCTCCAGGTTTTCCTTCACATTTATATTATCCATGTTCTTTCTCCGTTTAAGCCCGCAAACGCTTCGCTTTATGCCCGTTATAAAAACGCTGCTGACGCTTATGAATAATCCTTATGTTTCACAATTTTATGTTAACATTTGTCTTTTGTAAAGATGTTTTATTGATGTTTTTAAAGATTTGTGTCAAATACGAAATCGTCGTCCCGGACACTGCTGCTGTCAAGGACTATGTGATCATAGACGCGGAGTCCGTAATTTGTGCCGGATTCCACTATGGAGTACTCCTTATTTGAGTAGAGCACATTTATCTTTGTGAAGTCGGCGAAGCCGTTATTCATATTGTAGACTCCGGTAAGGGATGCCTTTTGGCTTACCGTGTATGTCTCGGAGGAATCGGGCTTCACAATGACATCACCGGGATTGAATACAGCTGTATCGATGTAGACAAGGTTATCCTCCTTGTCATATACCTTTGCATCAACAAATTCCGTGCTTTTCGTGCCATCCTCAAGGTAGGCCTCACGAATGAAACCGTCGGAATCCGAGTTTCCTCCTCTGGTCAGATAATCCTCGGGTATGGTATAAAACTGCATATTTACTATGGAGGAATTGGGTATCTTTAAGCCCGCCTTGTCATTTGTAAGCAGCTCCACGTCAATATAGCGGTCGGAAGCAAAGGTTATCATGGAATTTGTAAAGGTAAGAAGAAGATACCTGCCATCCGAATTATTCAGGATACTCTCCTGCCCCCAGGAGGTATTGCCGTTCTTCAAAAAACGGACATTGATATAATCCCCGTCCTTAAACTGCTCTTCCCAGGTATCATCCCATTTCATAATGATCCCCCATTTCTCACCGGTTATTATCTTATATAGATCTTCACCTGCGGAGACCAGGGAATTGTCACTGTGGGCGGTCTTTTCATGCTTTTCTTCATCAAAGGCCGCTGCGTCCACGGCTCCGGGACTTAAGTCCTCCATTCCGTCTGTGGAAAAAATGACTATGCCGCTGTCAGGTGCATAACCTAAGTCAAGGGAATTATCGGGTATCATATTTCCGGAAAGGGAATTCAGTGTGGAAAGCAGATTCTCATTACTGATCCTTGAAATAGTACCGTTTAAGGAATACTTGAAGTCATATACCGAGGAAAAAAGATTGTCCCTGTAGGTCTTTCTGTAATCCACGATCTCATTTTTGATTTCCTGAAGATCATCATCATTGAGATCCGTATGCATAGCCTGCTTTGATTTCAGGATCTCGGAGAGGGTGCCGCTCTCATCCACGGAATAGACAAGGGCGCCGTTTGATACACGCTGGTTCTCATGTGAATAGAAATTCACATAGCCGTTGCTCCCGCTTTTCACCACAAGCTCGTCCCGGAGGGCAAGAGCCCTTGCCGTGGTATTCTTTGCAAGTGTACCCAGCTGGACCTCATAGCCTGCTATGGTGGTCTTTCTGCTGGCCATGACGACCATTATTATAATATACACAAAAATAAAGCCAAAGACAGGAATCCCGAGATTCATCCGGTTTAAGGAGTGCTTCCGGAACTTCCTGACTTTGACATTATTTTTCCGGGGGTCTTCCCCCTTATGCTTTCTGCTTTTATGCAAAATCCAGAACCTTTTCCTGAAGGTCCTTAGGAAGGTCTTCCTTTTTACCGGTAAAGCTTACGGTTAAGGAAACATCACATTTTGTACTTATCTCGTCAAGCTTATGCAAGAGCTCGACCGCATCTACAGGGCTTTTAAGAGAAGATATGATAAGAAGTTTATCAATAAAGAGCTGTTCCAGATCATGATCCGCTGACATTATCCCGCTGACGAATCCGTAGAATTCCTGGCTTCCGGTGATCTTGTAATCACTTACATTAACAAATCTGACTGTGTTTTTGATCTCGTAAATATGGGAAAGATCGTTATCTATAAATACCACATTTCCTCTTGCTTCCTTTGCGGCTTCGGAAACCTTCTCCAGAAGAAACTTTGTCTTTCCATGACCTTTTTCCGCAACAATCAACTGTATCATAATCCTGTACCTCCTGCCCGGTATTTTTATATTAGATCTAAAAGATCAGTCCTTCGGGGCTGATGTGGCAGCCCCTTCGGAACTAAGAATCATTATACCTTATTTTGTGTTCATTCTCAATATGGAAATGAAGCACCAATTTTGGGCGCTCCTGTGTAAATAAAACACAGGAGGTACTGCCTATTGTCAAAGAAAAAATCTTATACCCATCTTGACCTTCACCAAAGGTTGAGGATCATGGATCTGCTCGACCAGAAGGTTCCCGTGAGCCGGATAGCGAAGGAGCTTGGGAAGCCCATCTCTACCATTACCCGTGAGATAAAACGTAACTCAAAAGTGGTGGCATCCAAAAAGAACGACTGCTTGAACAGGAAGAAGTGCCATGAGCGCAGGGCTTGTGAGCGGAAGTGCGATAATAGGCTGTGTAAGTTCTGCAAGAGTCTCGGACACGACGAGGACTGCCGTTCGGTATGTTCTGATTACCTGCGCCCGTACTGCGACACACTGGAAAACTCGCCTTATGTCTGCAACGGCTGTCCGAAACTATCCTCATGCCCGCGGGAAAAGAAGCTCTATAACTACCGCTCTGCTGATGATAAGTACCACGCAAAACAGAGAGACCGCTCCACGGGCTTTAATATCACCGAAGAAGAGTTCAAAAAGCTAAATAAGATGATATCCCCACTCATCCAGAACGGTCACTCACCGTATGCTGCCATACAGGAAGTCAGGGCGCAGGGCATCACCACGAGTGTAGCGACGCTATACACGATCATAGACTCTGGGATATTGAATGCCCGGAATATGGATCTTTCGGAAAAGCTCAGCCGCCACAGACCAAAGAAAAAGCGTAAAAGCAAGGATGCCTATGCTGTTCTCACCAAAGAAAAGATTGGACATATGTACTCGGATTACCTTGAATACATAAGCAAGTATGACGTATTCACGGTGGAAATGGACTGTGTGGAAGGTAAGCGGTCTGACAATAACGCTATCCTTACCCTTCATTGGAAAGAATGCCATATGCAGCTCTATTTTATGCTCGACAGGCATGATCCGGCTCATGTAGTGGAAATGCTTGACCGGATAGAAACCCAGTTTGACAGCCTTGACCTATTCCGGGAGTGTTTTCCTTTGATCCTGACCGATAATGGAGAGGAGTTCACAGAAATAAAAGGTATGGAACGCTCCTGCCTTGTCCCGAGAAAAAAGCGTACCCACGTATTTTTTTGCGAGCCTAACCGTTCCGACCAGAAAGGCTTTGCCGAAAGAAACCACAGGCTCTTACGCATGATTATCCACAAGCGCAAAAGCATCAAGGATCTCATTCAATCCGATATGACACTCGCATCCAACCACATCAACAGCTATCTCCGCAAATCCCTTGGAAATGAATGCCCTTACGATATAGCTGCACGCACCCTCCCGGAAGACTTCTTTGGACATCTCGGTCTTGAAAAACTCCCTCCAGAGCAGATAATCCTTAAGCCTTCACTTCTCGGACTCGAAGAAAAGCCCCTTGCTACCGTAAAATAACAAGGGGTAAATCCCTAAAATCTTTCTCATTCAAAGTGCAACAGTGTCTTTCTCATTCTAAGTGCAACTTTTACTTGCACTTAGTTTGAAAAATTACCTTTTGGAAAAAAAATATGCTAAAAATCAAAAATGCTAAAAAATGATGGTATAATATTAGTATGAACTGCATATATATTTTTTGAATTGGGATATCTTTGGATATCTCAATTTTGATTTTAAAGGAGGTGCAAAATGAATCCTGAATCACATTCTAGCTCCGCAAAAAAATATTACCTGAAAAACAAGGAAAAGATCAATAAGTACACAGCCCAGTATCTGCGCGATCATCGCGAAAGATTCAACGCGAATCGTAGAAGACGAAAATTGCTAAAAAAACAGCAATTATTGAAGGAAGAACTAGAATTGGCCGTTCAGGAGGATCAATTAGTAGCGGCGAAAAAACTCTTATCCAAACTAGTATATCAAAAAATAAATAACTGGTACAAATAATCATCCTGTAGTATAATAGTTATATCAATA
>CAMVGV010000084.1 GCA_947167135.1 uncultured Lachnospiraceae bacterium | reverse complement strand
GTTTATTACTTTACCGGGAGTCATCTCCACAGCTTCTTTGCCCCATTCCTGATAAAATCCTTTTCCACCGATGCAGATCAGCATCTGACCTCCTCCGCTCTTTGCATGATGGATATGCCAGTTATTTCTGCATCCGGGCTCAAAGGTTACATTGAAGACAGGAACCTGTTCTGTTGAAACTGGAGCAAGATAACTTTGCCCAACAAAGAACTCTCCATAAGGGTTCGGTTCTCCGATAGGGAAGCATATCGAATTCTGATACCTGTCTTTTTCCGTCAGTTCAGGCACTTTTTCGTTCCATACCTCTTTAGCCTGACGGAATACTGCCCATCCCTTAGGCCATCCTACATACATGGTGGCATGAGTGATGATAGCTGCGATCTCTTCCTTTGTAACTCCGTGAGCCTTCGCATTCTGAAGGTGATATGTCAGCGAAGAATCTGTAATACCGGATGCCATAAGTGAAACCACCGTAATGATGCATTTTGTCTTCACATCAATCGCTTCCGCATTCCATACTTCCCCAAAGAGCACATCATCATTTAAATGCGCGAACATAGGTGCAAATTCACCAAGCTGATCTCTTCCTGCTGTCTGTACGATTTTCTCTGTCATCTTATTTCCCGCCTCCTAATATTTTCTGTGCACCTGTAGTCCATACATGTTTCTTTGATACATCACTTCTCTTGTTCTGTGCCATGACACCTGCAAGCTTATGAGGTACATATGGTTCTTCAAGGTAAGTAAGTTCCTCATCAGTCAGTTCAAAATCTACTGCCTTTGCTGCACCTTCTATATGATGCAGCTTGGTTGCTCCCACCACGGGCGACGTCACTTTTGTAAGAAGCCACGCCAGAGATATCTCCGTCATGGTCACGCCATGCTTCTCCGCAAGCTCTGCCACACGCCCTATGATCACACTGTCCTGTTCCGCAGTAGCATCATATTTGAACTTAGCATATGCATCCTCGGCAGCTCTCTTGGTATCACCCTCACCCGGCTTTCTGGAAAGCCGTCCGCTTGCCAGTGCACTGTATGGAGTAAGTGCAATATTCTCTTCTTCACAGTAAGGCACCATCTCACGCTCTTCTTCACGGAAAATCAGATTATAGTGCCCCTGGATTGAAACAAACTTTGCAAAGCCTTCTTTTTCTGCCAGAGCATTAGCCTTTGCGATCTGCCATGCAAAACAGTTTGAAATGCCTATATACCTCGCCTTGCCTGCTTTAACTATGCGGTTTAAGCCGTCCATAATATCAAAAATATCTGTATTCCAATCCCACATGTGATAGATATATAGATCCACATAGTCCATCCCAAGATTCTGAAGGCTGGTATCTATCATATTTTCTATGTGCTTCTGTCCGCTTATTCTTTTTTCAATCTCCTCCGGTGTTCTCGGAAGAAATTTAGTCGCAACAACCACATCCTCACGTTTTGCAAAATCTCTAAGCGCACGTCCTACATACTGTTCACTGGTTCCGCTCTGATAAGCGATCGCCGTGTCATAGAAATTAACTCCCAGGTCAAGACCTCTTTTAATAATTTCTCTGGAATGCTCTTCATCTATTGTCCAGCTGTGCTGTCCTTTTTCTGCATCGCCAAATCCCATACAGCCCATGCAGATACGGGATACATTCAAATCGGAATTTCCAAGTTTTGTATATTTCATAGTCACAGCCCTTTCCGCTTAAAGTACTCCGATCATTCTGCTGCGCCTTATAAAAGCTTCAACAGACAGTTATTGGTTATCTCGAAAATGGACTGATAAACATAGTCCACATTTGCCTGTTTCATGGCTTCCCTCTGTTTATCCGTTACCGCCGTATATGGGTATATTCCAAACATGAACGGAAAAAATATGTATATAAAGCTTTGGATCTCCTGAACCGGTTTCTCAGGGCAGAACTTCGTCAGGATTCTGCACACATTCTTCATAGAGTCTCCATAGGCTATCTTAAAAGACTTCAATAGCTCAGGCCTGCTGTTAGCCTCCATATCATAGTTATTCATCGAAAGGAGTTTTAACAGTTGCCCCCTGTTTGCTATGGACGTGGCAAGCTTCTCGGCAATCTGTTGTTTAGTAAGCTCCTTGTTTTCATGGAGGATACTTTGCAGTTCCTCATTCCACCTATCGTACTCCCGCTCATAAAGAGCCAGAAATATTTCCTCTTTTGTCTGGTAGTAGTTATATATAGTCGGTCTTGAGAAGGATGTCTCGTTTCCAATCTCTTTAAGCGTGATGTCCTTAAAGCTCATGGTCTGATAAAGCTTCTCACAGGCGCTTATGATTTCTTCTTTTCTTGCTGCGGTTCTCTCCGGTGATCCTTTTGGCATATCCTCCCTCCAAATAATTTATTCTGACTTCGTGTCAATATGAATTATAATCACTTGCTGACGCAGTGTCAATAAAACTGTACTATCTTCTCAAAAGCCAGTCTTGGATCGTTGTCTTCGTAAACATAAATCGTTCCGCAATGAGTAAATCCAAGTTTTTTCAGCATACCCTGCATCACTTTGTTGTCTCCATGGGTATCTATCCTTAAATGTCCGCATTGCTCCAATGCCCGTTTGATACAGAATGAACCGATTCCCTTTTCGGAACCATCAGAAGCTATCCTGTGAACCACTCCATAGCTATCGTCTCCGATCCACTCACCATCTTCAATGGTCTTATAGGTAGGCTCGATGTCTTTTCCCCGGTCAAAAAAGAATGTTCCGACCACGTCTCCATGATCATTCTCACAAACGTTGCTGCAGTCCTTTTCAATATCAGACCTGATCAGCTCCTCAGGAGGCCAGTTTCTTTTTCCCCATTGATTGGGATTGCCATGCTCGGCCATGAATTTCCTGGCGTAAGCATATATCTTTATCTTCTACTATATCTGCTTTCAAACAATAAAAAAGCCATCTGACGGTTATATCTGCCGGATGACTTCAAAAATCGTGTATTATAGATCAGTTCCTTTTTCCTGTCTCCGCCTTATTTATATCTACTGCAACAATTCATAGGGCAGCCCAAATTGTCCATTCTCATTTTGAACGGCATAAACAGCACAGTTAAACTCGCAAACGCTTCGCTTTTTGCTCGTTATAAAATCGCTGCTGACGCAGCTCTCCGGGTACGGGGCTTATAACCCCGCACCCGAAATCAAGATATTCCCACCACCTAAAGGTGGTGGGTTATCTTGATTATTTTATATATTTTGACCAGTATCCTCCGTTTGATCCGGGGGTCAGTTTTCCCATGTCGTATGAAATAGAGCATTGCCTGACTTAGTAACTTCAGAGTGTCTTCTCTGCTGTTTGCTTTAATCCTCAACCTGCAGCGTGTCCCCGCTTACACATAAAGAATCTACCTCAAAATCCTCTCAATCTCTTCATTCCCCGTATATGGCAGGATCTTCTTAAACTGCTTCAACACCCTCTGATAAGATTCCTCAGGGGTGGAATACTCTGCTATCCCCCAGCCATACTGATTGCCGGATTTATCCGTGGAGTATTTGAAATCGCTGATAACCACGTAGCACTGCTTCTGCAGCCTCGTGATCATAGTATCATATCCCTTCCTTCCATTCTTCCCGTAATTTCCGTCTTTTTTCAAAGTCTTTGAAAGAACAGGAGCTTTGCTTTCCTGATCACGGGTCCTTTCCATTCCCAGGCATCCCAGAAATCACTGCCGCCATACCAGCATTTAGGGTCAATATGCTCCTCCAGGGAAAATCCCTTGATCTCATTCTCGAAAAAAGGGACAAATCCCACGTCATTTATAAGATCTATCAGCTCATCCATCGAGCTTATTACGAAATCATCAGAATAAGTCATATTTTTTGAATTGTGCTGCTTCATCATTCTTTTTCCCGTCATCAAAACATGCAGGTCGGAAAAGATGTTTTTCCTCATCCTTTCAGTATCTGACCTGAAAGCTTCTTTCGTCCGGATCTATGACTTTCTCTTTCATGTCAATATCTGTAATCTCTATAAACCTGCCGCCTTGGATCATCCGGATCCATTTTTCAATTCCGTCCCTGTCTCCCTGGATCTCTGCGCTGACACTCCCGTCATATTCATTCCTGACCCAGCCGGTAAGCCCCAGCGAAAGGGCTGCGTGATGTGCTGTATACCTGAAGCCCACACCCTGCACATAGCCATGGAATACAAGTGATAATCTGATCTTTTCATTATTCTGCTGCTTAATATTACTCATTACCGTAAATTGCTGACGCTGCATAAAATGTATTCTTCCCGGCTTCATCGACCATCGAAAGCGATATCCTGCCCTTCTTCTCATCTACCTCAAGTACTGTAACATCCACGATATCCCCGATGCAGGAGGAGCGATGAACCCGCAACCTTCTCTGCAACGGATCTAACTATTGTTCCATCATATGTTCGAATAATCTTGTTTCCGGCTTCCTGTCAAGTTCCGGAAATCCATTCTGTCTTAACGCCTCAAATAAAACTATCGCCACAGAGTTTGCAAGGTTAAGTGAACGGATACCATGCCCCATCGGGATCCTTATGCAGTCATCCCTGTTTGCAATAAGTATATCTTCAGGGATCCCACCGCCTTCCCTTCCAAACATTATGTAATCATCGGGTGAATAACGGACATCAGTATAACTCTTTTCACCTTTTGTAGTGGCCAGCCAGACCTTTGCTCCCGGATGCTTGTCTCTGAAGTCGTTATAGTTCATATATCTGCATAGGGTTAACTTATCCCAGTAGTCCATTCCCGCTCTTTTTAGCAGCTTATCACTCAGGATAAAGCCAAGGGGCTCAATAAGGTGAAGGGAGGATCCGGTTGCAACACAGGTCCTCCCAATATTACCGGTATTTGACGGAATTTCAGGCTGATGCAGGACGATGTTCATAGGCTCTCCACCAGATCAACAGCTTTTTCTTTTCGATCCATCTTTTTCCTCCATAAGGTATTCCTTAGCTGACAAGCTTTCCCTTTTTGCTGAGCCCAAGCTGTTCACTCTATAATATCGGTCCAGCCCTTTTCATGCCTGCTGTCAGGCTTTATAAAATAAACCTTCATACTTCGTGGGCGAAAACCCATTTGCTTTAGCTGATGGGATGAGCCCTGTATATTTGATATTCGAACTTATGTTTGATATAATGTTCTTATGAATAAAGCCTATAAATACAGGATATATCCAAATAAACAACAAACTGTATTATTACTTAAGACCTTTGGTTGCTGCCGTTTTGTATATAATAAGGCGCTCCATTGGCGTAATCTCGCTTATAATGCAGATAAGACATCATTATCTTATAGTGATACCTCTTATGGTCTTACTGCCCTGAAACACCAGAACCTTTGGCTTAAAGAAGTTGACTCCATTGCCCTGCAACAGGCTTTAAGGCATCTGGACACTGCATTTAAAAACTTCTTTACTGTACAAGGTTCAAAATATCCCAAATATAAGTCAAAACACCATTCAAGAAAGAGCTATACTACCATTAACCAACATGGGACTGTTGCTGTATATGATACTCATGTCAAACTCCCTAAACTTGGGCTTATTAAGGCTTCTGTAAGCCGTATGGCGCCGGAGGGATGGATCATCAAATCCGCCACCGTGTCCCAGGAATCTGATGGTAAGTTTTACATATCTGTTCTCTATGAATATAAAGATCAGATAATTCCCCAAAGTATTGATATAAATAATGCTATCGGTCTTGATTACAAGTCCGACGGGCTTTACGTGGCTTCTGACGGTGCAGTATGTGGTTCGCCCAAGTATTACCGTAAATCACATAAAAGACTTGCTAAGGAACAAAGAAAACTATCCCGTAAAAAGGGTTCACGTAAAGGTGAAACTAAATCCTCTAATTTCAAGAAGCAACAGTTAAAAATAAACCGTATCCATAGGCATATATCTAATCAAAGACTGGACTTTTTACATAAGCGTTCTACCGAGATAGCCAATCGGTATGATATCGTTTGTGTAGAAACCCTTAACATGAGGTCTATGTCCAATAAAGGTTTTGGCAATGGCAAAGCCACTCTTGATAATGGTTATGGCATGTTCTTAAATATGCTTGAATACAAGCTATCAGACCGTGGGAAATATCTTATAAAGGTGGATAAGTGGTATCCAAGCAGCCAGATATGCCATAATTGCGGTTATAAAAACCCAGTTGTCAAAGATCTTAATGTCCGGACGGTTATATGCCCCTGTTGTGGGGCTACTTATGACCGGGATGAAAACTCTTCATTAAACACACGTGATGAGGGCCTGCGACTGTTTAAGTTACAATCGACCGCATAGCGGTCTTATGGTACGGCAGGAACTGTCGGAACCTAACGCCTCTGGACTCTGTGTAAGACTTAGTGTTACATTTCCTCGTAGCCTAAGCAGTAGAGGTTGAAGGAGGAATCCACTTACCTTTAGGTGAGTGGTAGTTCAACTGATAAAATGTGTCGGCTGCCATTCTTCTTTCTCCGGCAACCCATACTTTTCCCTGCCAAGCGCTATACTTTTCATAAGGAAAGTCATGTTCCTTGCAAGTACCCTCATGGTTTGAAGACCTTCGGCATCCTGTCCGGCCTGCCCCGGTTCTCTCCCATGAATGCTGTTCCAGTACTGACTGGATGCTACCGGCATCCCACAGATCGTAAAATACTTATTCAGTTCATCGAATGTCGCGGATAAACCCCCGCGCCTTGCACACACTACGCTTGCTCCCACCTTCATTGTCTTGTCAAAGTGCGTACTGTAAAACAATCTGTCAAGACATGCTATAAGGGTTGCGTTGGCAGAAGCATAATATACCGGGGAAGCTACCACAAGACCATCTGCCGCTTCAAATTTGGGGGCAAGTTCGTTTACCACATCATCAAATACACATCGCCCCTTATCGAAGCAGGTCCCGCATGCTATACACCCTCGCACATCCCTGTTTCCGATCTGAACAACCTCTGTTTCAACATTTTCTTTTTCAAATACCTTTACCATTTCGTTTACAGCAACAGCCGTATTTCCGTTCACCCTTGGGCTTCCGTTGATAATAAGTACTTTCATTTTTTCTCCTTTCACCGTTATGTCCTATAACAAGCCTTTGTTGGTTTACAGGTCCGTCAATTACAGACCGTGTTCTCTCCGACAACCTTCAGTATATCATCTGGTGAATAATGATCATAATGATCGTGGGTAAAAGTCGTACTTCTCTCCCTGTCTTTCTTCATTATGTACTCAAATACCGCTTTTCTTAATGATCTCATATACTCTCTCTGCCAGTATCCTGTGCCCATCTTCTGTGAGGTGCAGGGAATCCACCCCAGACGGATATATATCTTCCGCAGCATTATAGAAAAGGCAACCATACTTTTCTGCCACCGACCGGTAATATTCCGGAAACTTCTTTGATTCCTCTACGGCCTCTTCAAAGAAAGCCCCATAGAACGGGGATGTTCTGATATTCCTGCCAAGCTCCGGCGGAGATATGAGGATTATATTCGGAACAAATCCCTGTTTCTCTGCGGTAAATGTCTGAATGACATCAACTATCACCGCAACATTTTCTGCGATCTCTTTCGCGGTCAGATGAAAGGTCGCCTTCAGATCATTGCTTCCAAGCATCAGAACTACAATATCCACAGGCTTATGGGAATTAAGGCAGGGCTTCAGATAATCCAGCCCGTTCTTCCAGCCGTCTATCGGATCATCTTGGATAGTAGTCCTGCCATTACAGCCTTCTTCTATGACATTATAAGAATCCCCGAGAAGCTTCTGAAGCCTCCCGGGATACCGGATATCCCTCGGATAACGCATTCCGGTCTCCGGTATATAGCCGAATGTATTTGAATCACCATAACATAAAACCGTCTTCACTACTATTTCACCTTGTCGATATCGTAGTTGACCCACGCACTTCAATATACCCTTAAATATAACACAATGCTGAATCTTCTGCTTATCCATTCCCCTTGAACCGGTCGAAAAAGTTCTTCACCGGTTTTTTAACCTTTTCATCCACTCCCTGCTTCAGGATATTCTTAAGAATGGAAAGTGCCTCGGCATAGGACTTCTTTCTCAGTTCCTTCCTGGTCTGGGATACATCCGCATTCAGAAGGTAGTTCTTCGTGATTGCAGCCATTCTGAGCGTAGTAAGTGCATTTACGGCTCCCTGTGTTGCTGAAGCAGCCACAATTCCAAGGGCCTTTCCCAATGCACCCTCCGTAGCAAGAGGGATCAGCTCCTCGATATCCATGTCTTCAAGATTTCCAGCCAGAAGCGTTATTGAGAGAACCCTTACATACAGCCGGAAAACCTGGGCATTACTTGGTCTGAATCCGCAGATCTCCGTTATCCTCTTTATCAGTGAAAAGTTGGCAGAAGCCATGCCCAGCATATCATATACGGAATTCTGGGATACCGCGGTGATGATAAATACTTTTTTTGCCGTATCATATATCTCTGCATTAACTTCAGGGGAGATTTTCCTGTCAAAGAACTCGATCAGCCTGTCATCGGTCTCATCCTCCATTTTGAGGTAGCCTTTTATCTCCTCCTGTTCTTCCGGGGTCAGTTCCACATTTTCCAGAAGATTGTTTACGAGCCTTTTACA
>CAMVGV010000083.1 GCA_947167135.1 uncultured Lachnospiraceae bacterium | reverse complement strand
GAATACAAAGTGTGGCTATAGCGGAGAAGAAAAAGAGGGATGCGTAATGACTAATCATAAACAACGCACTTGTAAAAATAAAATTATTGTAGTAGAGTTTTTACTTAAAAGAACAATCAGAAGAAATAACAGAAGGGAGTGGTCAGGTTGGCAGTTAAGAATCTTGATTGGGAGAATATAGGTTTTTCCTATATCAAAACGGATTACCGTTATGTTTCGAATTATAAGAACGGTGCCTGGGATGAGGGTGCGGTTATCACGGATTCCACGATTGTAATGAGTGAGGATGCCGGAGTCCTTCATTATGCCCAGGAGTGCTTTGAGGGACTGAAGGCATACAGAACAGAGGATAACAGGGTGGTGTGTTTCCGTCCGGATCTCAATGCGGAGCGGATGGTCGATTCCGCTAAGAGGCTGGAAATGCCTCCTTTTCCCAAAGACAGGTTTATAAAGGCCGTTGAAGAGACGGTTAAAGCAAATGAAGACTGGGTACCTCCCTACGGCAGCGGGGCCACGCTCTATATCCGTCCCGTGATGTTTGCCACCGGAAATGTAATAGGTGTAAAGCCTGCGGATGAATATCAGTTCAGGATCTTTGTCACGCCGGTGGGACCGTATTTCAAGGGCGGAGCGAAGCCCATTTCCATAAAGGTCAGTGATTATGACAGGGCAGCTCCCCACGGAACAGGTAATATCAAGGCAGGACTGAACTACGCTATGAGCCTTTACCCCATAGTAAAAGCTCACGAGGAGGGCTTCGCCGAGAATCTCTACCTTGATGCCGGCAGCAGAACCTATATAGAGGAAACCGGCGGCGCAAACGTGATACTGGTTGACAGGGAAGGAAATATCGTTATTCCGAAGTCCTATACGGACTCCATACTTCCTTCCATAACACGTCGTTCCATAGCATATGTGGCAGAGCATATCTTAGGGCTCAAGGTGACGGAAAGACCTGTGAAGCTTGAGGAGATAGCTGATTTTGCGGAAATGGGACTCTGCGGTACAGCCGCGGTAATAAGCCCCGTGGGCAGGATCACGGATCACGGAAAGGTATACGAAATTCCCAGCGGAATGGAAGCTATGGGACCTGTAACAAAGAGACTGTACGACACCCTTACCGGCATACAGATGGGTCACATCGAAGGACCCGAGGGCTGGGTATACGAGATCAAATAAGGAAGAAGACCATGCCGAGATGTATATTGTCACCGCTCGATCTGACGGTGGAAGAACTTGATGAACTTATGGATACTGCCATGGATATTATGAAGGATCCGGAGAAGTATTCCCATACTATGGACGGAAAGGTGCTGGCAACCCTGTTTTTTGAACCGAGTACCAGGACAAGGCTTTCCTTTGAGGCAGCAATGCTCCGGCTCGGAGGGAAGACCATGGGCTTCCACTCAGCGGATTCCTCCTCTGCTACAAAGGGGGAAACCGTGGCGGACACCATAAGGGTAATGTCACAATTTGCGGACATATGTGCTATGAGACACCCGAAGGAGGGAGCAGCGCTTGTTGCCGCGGAGAAATCCGATATCCCCATAATAAATGCAGGAGACGGCGGACATCAGCATCCCACACAGACCCTTACGGATCTGATGACCATAAAGGCGCTTAAAGGCCATTTCGATAATCTTACCGTGGGAATGTGCGGTGACCTGAAATTCGGAAGGACCGTTCACTCGCTCATCCGGGCACTGGTGAGATATGAGAACGTAAAGTTTATCTTCATTTCCCCGAAGGAACTGATGCTTCCCGGTTATATCAGGGATGACCTCCTTATCCGGAATAATGTGGAATTCAGGGAGGTAACAAAGCTGGAGGATGTGCTTTCCGAGCTGGATCTTTTGTATATGACAAGGGTACAGAGAGAGCGTTTCTTCAATGAAGAGGATTATGTACGTTTGAAGGACTTCTATATCCTTGACAGGAAGAAAATGGAGCTCGCGGGTAAGGATATGCTGGTGCTCCATCCCCTTCCCAGGGTAAATGAGATAGCCACTGAGATAGATGACGATCCCAGAGCCGCGTATTTTAAGCAGGTCAGATACGGAATGTTTATCAGAATGGCTCTGATATTGAAGCTGTTGGATGTAAAGGTAAAGTAAGGAAGTATTATGGCTGAAAAGGACAAAACAGAAAAGGGAAAGACCCAGTACAAACTGTATGTTGGGAAAATCGAAGAAGGCTTTGTGATAGATCATATCACTCCCGGAAACGGAATGAAGATATATCATGATCTGGGACTCGACAAGCTTAACTGTGCCGTTGCCATCATAACCAATGCCCTCAGCAAGAAGATGGGCAGAAAGGATATGATAAAGGTGGAAATGCCGTTAAGGGCTTATGATCTGGATATAATAGCCTTTCTTGACCACTCGGCTACAGTTGACATAATTCAGAACGGAGAGATCATAGACCGTCCCAAAATGGAGCTGCCTCGAGAGATAAGGAATGTCATTTCCTGCAAGAATCCCAGATGCATAACCAGCACGGAAAGGGAGCTGGAGCATATCTTTGTCCTCACGGACGTAAAAAGCGGGACTTACAGGTGTAGGTACTGTGAAACAAAATACAGTGCTTCCTGAGGGTTGAAATATGATACACGAGATCGCACCACATGTTTTTGATAACCGGTTTTTAGGCGATGCCGTTCCGCGTGATGACAGCCCGGTATTTATTTTCGGCAGGGAAAACGAACCTGCCTTCGGAGGCGGCGCTGTGCTGGTAAGGGATCATCATATTCCTGTATTCCGGGATGTGAGAGCCGGGGGTATAGAAGCGGAAAGCCTTACCCGGCTCTTTTCAATTGATGGTCGTGACTGCTTTCTGCCTGATCCTCTTCCGGCAGGGACACTTACAGAGGAAGAGGGCTTTTCCTTTAAGAGATTCAGGGATATAAGAAACGTACAGGAAATACCGGATCACGAGTATTTTCTTGCCATGACAGCCTTTCAGCTGTACAACTGGTACAGAAACAACAAATTCTGCGGGCGCTGTGGGGGACATATGAAAAGGTCAGACAGGGAGAGAGCCCTGGTCTGTCCTTACTGCGGGAATACTGTATATCCGAAGATCGTTCCGGCAGTCACGGTTGCGATAATCGACCGGGAGCGGGACAGGCTTCTGCTTACCAAATATGCGGGGCGGGATATTCCATTTTATGCTCTTGTAGCCGGTTTTACCGAAATAGGGGAAACCCTGGAGGAGACCGTAAGCCGGGAAGCCTTCGAGGAAACGGGGTTAAAGGTAAAGAATATCCGCTATTTCGGATCCCAGCCCTGGGGAATAGTGGATGATCTTATGGTTGGCTTTGTCTGTGAGCTTGACGGCAGTAATGAGATACACCGGGATGAAAGCGAATTAAAGCTTGCAGACTGGTTTTCACGGGATGAGGTGGTGCTTCAGCCTACGGATATGTCCCTTACCAATGCCCTGATGAAAGCATTTAAGGAAGGGCGGATTTGAGAACATGACAGTTTGTCATTCTGAGGGCGAATAAATACATTGTCATTCTGAGGGCGAATAATACATTGTCATTCTGAGGGCGAAGCCCGAAGAATCTTCTCAAACGATCGAGCTATGATCAGGATATTTCTGTATAATGAACGTACAACTTTGAACGACATTATGGCAAATATTAATACAACTTTCACAAAGTGGTATGTACAATTTTGGATATTATGTCAATTGCACGAAACGTTTTATTTTAGTATGCTGAAAATCGGAATGAGGGTGTAGCTGTTCAGGATCCGAAGGATTCCGAATAGATATATGAGATTCAGGGGAGAGCGTATTCTTTAGGAGAGATTTGGAGATGGCATACGAAGAATTAAAGGCAATTGTGGGAAGCAGACTGGATAAGGTGGATTCGGCGATCGAGGTTCTGAATGCCGGAAGCCTCGGAGCAGATTCATACAGGAGCATTATTAAAGACTACGAAGAGTTCCACAGAACCGGAGATATAAAGGTTTTCAATTCGGTGGTGAGCCAGCTGAAGACCAGCACGGGAGTGAATTTCTAAAGCAGTACAAGTGACAATTTCATAAATGTTTTTTTGGCTGCGATCTGCCGATTTTTCCGGATCGCAGTCTTTTATTATCGCAGAGCCGGCGAGATGAAGATGTCAGCAGAGCTGACCGCCGGCCCGCGGGCGGGTAGGATTCTGAATAGTTACAAGGATTTAGATATTGTTTGAAAGACACCTTTGAGATATGATGATACAAACGTCAAAAGTCCAAACGACGTCTGAACTTGTTCGAAACGCCAAAAGTGCCGACACCGGCCACATCGAGTGGAAGGATGACGATTGACGGAAAGGAGCGACATAGACATATTATGAAAAAGCAACTGACTCTGGTTTTTACCTTTATTCTTATGCTGGCTCTTACGGCCTGCGGAGGTTCCCAGTCTTCCTCCGCCGATTCCGGCAGGATGGAAAAAAAAATGGCTGCCCCTATGGATGCAGATGCAGGTGCTGCATATAACGGGGACTATGAGTCTGCGGATTTTTCCTATGACGAGGCTGTTCCCGAGGAGGCGGTAGAAAGCGACGGGGCCGAAGCCCCGGAAGAGGTTGGAGAAGGGGACAGCGCCGGAAAGGGGAATTCCCGGAAGCTTATAACAACGGTCAATATCGAAGCGGAAACAGCTGATGTGGAAGCGCTTGCAAATAGGATAGAGCAAAAGGTTACCGCTCTGGGGGGCTATATTGAATCCTCAAATGTCTATTCCAACAGCCGTTACGACGGGGATATATCGAAGTCAGCCAGTATAACCGCAAGGGTACCTGCAGACGGGCTGGACAGCTTCTTAAATGATGTGGACGGAAATGCCAACATCACAGGACGCAGCACAAATACCGAGGATGTGACTCTTCACTATGCCGACACCGAGGCACATGAAAGAGCACTTACTCTTGAACAGCAGTCCCTTGAGAAAATGATGAGCATGGCGGAGACGGTTGAGGACGTGATGGCGATCCAGTCCCAGCTTACCGATGTGAGATACCGCCTTGACAGTATCCGGTCCCAGCTAAGAACCTATGATAATGACATAAATTACAGCACGGTTCATCTGTCGATCATGGAGACGGAGAAATTTACGGTTACCGAGAAGGAATCGGTGCTGGACAGGATAAAGAACGGCTTTGTGGATAACCTTCTGGAGGTAATGGATGCCATCGCGGAATTTCTTATCTGGTTTATAACCCATATTCCCGCGATCATAGTATTCATTGTAATCGTATTTGCAATTGTAATGATCGTGAGAGGGCTTATTCTGGCAGGTAAGGGAAAGGGGAAGAAGGCAAAACCGGTACCTGTGAACCGGAAGCAGGCTCCGGAAGCCGGTGAACAGAAGGAAAGCGATGATAACAAGTGACACAGAGCTTCCCATAGGTTTTATGGATTCGGGACTCGGGGGATTAAGTGTTCTGATTGAGGCCGTTCGTGAAATGCCTTCAGAGGATTTTCTGTATTTTGGCGACTCGGCCAATGCACCCTACGGAACAAAGCCTCAGGAGGAGATAAAGCGTCTTACCTATGATGTGGTCCGTATATTGCTGAACAGGGGAATAAAGGGACTGGCGGTGGCATGCAACACGGCGACCTCAGCTGCAGTCCGGTCCTTAAGAGAGGACTATCCCGATCTTCCCATCGTGGGAATAGAGCCGGCCATAAAGCCGGCTGTTGAAGGGAATAAAGGCGGACGGATAATCGTTCTCGCTACACCAATGACTATTGCCCAGGAAAAGTACCGGAAGCTTGTGGAAAGATATAAAGGGGATACCGATCTCGTATCGGTACCCTGCCCGGGATTGATGGAGTTTGTAGAGGAAGGGGATCTCGGCGGCCCGGATCTTTACAGGTATTTTGAAGAGCATCTGGAGAAATATCTTACTCCGGATACAGAGACCATAGTTCTCGGATGTACCCATTATCCTTTTATCAGTGACCGTTTAAGGGAATTTCTGGATAGCGACGGCATAGAGATAATTGACGGAAGCCGCGGAACCGCAAGGGAACTGAAGCGCCGCCTTGAGGAGAAGGAACTCTTAAGAAGCGGGGAGCGAAAGGGGAAAATAATAATGGAGAATTCCGACCGCGGTACAAAAAAGCTGGAACGCGGGAGAATTCTCCTTGAAAGAGCGGGTATCAAACTTTAATGATCTTTTAGGCAGGCGGCAGTTTAATCTACTCTCCGTCAGCCGGGCCGGGGTCATCCGGAGGGGAAGCTTCGCCGTCCGCTTTTCCATCAGGATTCCCGCCCTCAGGTTTATCCGGATTGCTGTCAAGCATTTCCTCCAGGCTCATGGTTCTGTTTTCGTCATACAGTTTATCGTTTATGGCTTTTTCCAGAAGCTCCAGATCCGTTTCAAGCATCTTTTTCGCATTTTCTACGGCCTTTACGGCAGCCTTGTCCTTGCTTCCGGAACGGAGAAAGCTGTCTGCCGCTTCGATGGCTTCAGAGCAGCGCTCCTTAAGCTTTTTTGCGACGGCGGAATTGATGTCGTCCCGTCCTGGCTTTAAGCCCAGCTTCTGAAGTCCGGAGCTGTAATGTCTGAAGCTTTTGTCAAAGGCCTTGTATTCTTCGGTTTTCTCTCCGGAAACCTCCTTTAATCCGTCTGAAGCCGATTCCAGCCTGTTAAAGCCGTCCATATTTAAGCCCTTTGCTTTTCTGAAGGCTCTGCCTGTGCTTTCGGTAATGTCTGGATCCATGCGCTTCTTCAGGTCGCTTCTTATCTGCTTGCCTTTTTCCTTAAGCTTCTTCGAATGGGAAGCCTGTTCCGAACCGACATTTGTCAGATCGACATCCAGATTCCTGTACTCCACCTCGGCGCTGTCCCCTTTCAAGGAGGGCCGCACCATGGTGATGACATGATCTCCTCTGGCGGCGAGGAGAGCCAGGTAATTCCTGAGGCTTTCCTTGTCCGGAGTCTGATCTCCGCTGGTTTTATAGAAATACTGTTCCTTCACGTAATTCCTGAGGCTCATGCCGTCCACATACAGACAGTCCAGAACAGATTCGATGCCAAGGTTACTGTAGAATCCGCTTCCACCGTCATTAAAGGAACCGGCCCAACGGGACACCTGTTCCAGGAAATGCCGGGAAGCCTCCTTTGCCTTTGGAGTAAAGGCACCTTTTTTCATCACATCTCCGGAAAAAACCTTCAGGTCTGACTGAGCCTTGATTATATCCTGTTTTTCTTCAGACCTTACTTTTTCGGTATGGGTTTCACCTGCATTTACCGGAGCGGCAGAGGGGGCGGGAGTTCTTTTGAAACCGGGTCTCATCAGGTCATTACTGTTCGTGACATGGAAACGGTTCTGCATTATGGGTCCGTTATTTGCCAGACTCTCTACCCTGCTTGCATAGGGAGACTGACTTTCTGTCTGAAAGATGGATTTCTCAGTATTTATGCCGCCTGTCTGGTTTAAGGATTCCTTCTTTTTTTTGATCTCACCTATCTGGAGATTACCCTGTTCATCCATAATAAATACCTCAAAGTGTTCCGCGGGGATTCCAGATCAGATTCTCCCACTGTTCAAGCTGATCCTCTGACATAAAGCCGTTGGAGGTTCCCATATATCCTATCTTATTCGCGGCGAAGAGCAGAGCCTTGTGAATGGCGGTCTTGCTGTCCCCGGTCTTCTGGTAATAGTGGAGGAAGCAGGCGAAGAGAGCATTTCCGGCACCGGCGGTATTCACGATATGGGAGCTCTTTACCGCATCATAATGGACTGTGATCTCCTTTTCCTTGTCGAAGAGGATAACCCCTTTGCCTCCCTGTCCGAAGATTATTATATCGGGATCATATTTTTCGCGCATTTCCTTTATGAAACCGAAGGGCTCTTCATCTATGGAATCATCATTAAAGTAAAGAATATTGGCATTTTTCAGAAAATCTTCGTTGTAGGCCTCTTTTTCACGGTTGAAGCTGTGTATCTTTACAGCCAGCCTCTTTTCCTGCTTCAGGGCAATATCTATAAAGGGACGGCAGAAATTCACATTTGAAAGGACCACCATATCGCACTCCGAAATAAGGGGTTCTGCCTTGGTCATATCGTACTTCGCATCCCTTATATCCTTCAGATCCTCAAAGTGCTGCTTCCTACGCTGCACATCATAAAGGAGTACCTCCATAGGAGTTTCCTTTAATATAGGAAGAATATATTCCGTGGAAAGCGTGACCTCCCTGCCTGCGGGATTAAATATGGCAAGATTCTCCTTTTCTCCTACCACTGACATAAACTCCACATCATCTCCAAGCCACTTTAACGCCAGAGATTCGTTGAAGGCATCCCCGCCTGCAGAGATATAGATGGTATCCCGCTCTCCCGTATAGGGGGTGTACTGGATGGGAAGCTCCTTTACCTTTACAATGGTCTCAAGCTGCGTAATTCCCGCTACTATGAATCTGCTCATCTAAGTATACCTTGGCGCAGGCTGGTGTCCTGTACGGCGGTGTGCCTGCCGCACCGCCTTTTATAATATAGTGTCTGCACTGATTATAACACCTCGGAGCATAGTCATGCAAAAAAATGTGTCAAGCATTTTTGAAAATGTCCCAAAATAATTCAAACATTAGCCCGGAAAG
>CAMVGV010000082.1 GCA_947167135.1 uncultured Lachnospiraceae bacterium | reverse complement strand
CCGAGCCGAGCCGAGCCGAGCCGAGCCGAGCCGAGCCGAGCCGAGCCGAGCCGAGTAAATTGTGGTCGTTTTATTTATGCCTGTCAAGCATAATTTATAATCATTTTTCATTGCTCATCTTCCTTGCATATGTTTACTGTTTGACACGATACTGTGACAGAATTGCTTCCTTTTGAAATTCCAGCTCTTTTAAGGGATCAAATCCCTCCGGCATAAATGCCAGCCCGACGGCATACCTGGTTACCACCGCAAGCATCAGGTGAAGAGTTGTTGAAAACATTTCCATCTCCGGTATGTCCGTTCGTATCGTATGATCCTGTTCCGCTTTTTCATATACGATATGAAACTGTCCGGTAAGATTTCGGATCATGTCCTCATAGGAATTCAGTGCGCCAGGATCAACATTTTCTGACCGGATATATACATTGAATAACTGGTTATACCGGAGCAGATCCTTGTGATTTCTATACAGCTCCAGAAACGAATCCAGATAGAACTCAAAGATCTCAGCTGCTGTCATCCCATCAAAGTTCTCACTTGGCTTCCGCTTCCTGTTTTCCGTCATGAATTGTTCCCATTGCCTCTCAGCCACGGCTATCACCAGCCCGGGCTTGGAGTCATAATAACGTAGCAGTGTCTTTTTCCCGCAGCCCGCCTCTTTTGCGATGTCTTCCAGCGTGACTGCGGTAATGCTCCTTTCCGTAAATAAGCGATACGCAGCATTCAGCATATTTTCGCGGCGCGTCACCATTGTTGCATGATCTAGTTTTGGGTCTCTCATGATCTATACTTCCTATCTTTTGATACTCTTGGTATCATTTCTGGCATCATATCACCATCCTATGGAATTTTCAATAGAAAATCCAATATCTCATGAGATTTAAAAAGAATTACATCCCCACATCACGATGGGAAATGTAATTCTTCGAAATAATGCGTATTTCTGTCCTTTGACTTGTACCTATAACACTACGGCAATATCAATACCCGCCTTATATGTTGCTCCGCTCACTCTGTTCGTGCCGGCAAGGGTAATCGTCGCAGAACCCTCGCAAACGATGCCGCCGGTGATGGCGACGTTGTTGAGGGTGATGGATGCGTCGTTGGCGATCGTTACCGTGCCACTTGTCGTGCCTGTCAGTACATCGCCATCATTTGCTGTGTAGTTCCCGCTCCCCGAAAGTTCTTTCTCCGCCGCATGCGGAGTCAAGTGGACGGTTCGAGTGCTTACCAGTAGCTTATGGATTTCTTGTATCCTTATGTGATATTTGCAAGCTGTGCCTCAAGCTCCCTGACCCTCGCTTCGGCCTTGTCAGCCCGTTTTCGTTCAGCTTCGGCTTTTTTACGTTCAGCCTCGGTGTTTCTCCGTTCTTCTTCCCTGCCTTCCTTTCTTCCTTCTTCCCTTAGTTCCTTTTCTCTTTCCCAGCTCTTCATATACCTTACACCCACACCTTTCTTTGCTTTTGCCCTATGTACGATATCATGAAGCCTATCCGTGAGATCGTCTGTTATGTTGGCTTTCGTGCTCTTTCCTATGTACCTTAGAAGATTCTTAAGCTTCCTGTCCTCATCACCTGCATCCTCCGGCAGCTCCCCATCCACATAGAGGTATATCCTCCGTACCCCATCATCATAGGGTATGTCCGGATGCGTCTTTATCACGCTTCCGGCTTCATAGCACATGGCATTACTGCCAAAGGGGTCGTAGGATAAGATAAAGACCGTCACAAGCTCCGGGAGCCTGTCGTATTCCACCCCTGTCTCAAGGAGCTGCACGTCAATTAAGTCCCCGTAATACCTGCTCCTCCTTGGGAGCAGCCCCTTCTTTGAGCTCTGCTTATCCGGCTCCACGTCATATACCCTGATGTCGGGCTTTCCTGTCCCGCCCTCTGCCAGGTGCTCGGTTATGTAAGCATCCAGCCTTATCCCGTGGGAGCTTTCCGATATTCCCGGAACGATCCTTTGTGCCGTGAAGCTTATCTTCCCTATCTCCCTTTTAAGCACGAGGCTTAGGATCATCCTGCAGACCTCAGCGCCGTCCTCCTCATCCGACATTATCTCCGTGAAAAGGAAGTCGTCAATGACATCCATTTCCTCCAGGGGCTTCATCATCCTCGTCATTTCATCACGCATATAGTTTCCCTCCTTAAAGCTGTTCTTAAGCAGGATAAAACATATATGCTGTCCTCCTGCTCATAAAAAATTGGGTTTCAGAGCAGGAAATAACTTAAAGACTTAAGTAAAAGAATTGTCAGAAGCGGCATGCCGCTGTAGAAGTATCTGCTCTATTTCCAGAAGATAACACAGATCTCATTTAAATTCAACAACAAAATGAATGCCGGTTGGGTACCGCCGTTCAGGATGACAAAAGGCTTAACTTAACGCCATTGGAACCGTCCCCGTTGACTTCCCTCTGCATTGGTGTATACCTGATCCCGTTAACAGTCTGTTCCTTATCCGTATTCTCAAATCCCAGAGCATGATAAAACGGCACACCGTAGGGAGATGAATTGACCGTGATGGTCTGTTCCGGATAATCCTGCAAAACGGTTTTGAAAAGCCTTGTCCCGATCCCCTGACGCTGATATTTACCGTCTACAAAGAAGAAGCATATGTGCTTTCTGTCAGGCCGGATCCCGATGATCCCTATAAGCTTTTCAGCATCAAAAGCACCATAATATTCAATCCCGGCAAGATACTCTTCGTCATGCAGGCACTTCCGGAATTCTTCCGTCCCCTCTTCAGAATAATCAGGGGACTCATACTCCGAAAACACTCTCCACGCAAGATCCAGCGCAACCGGTATTTCATCTGATATAATTTTCCGTATTTCTATCTGTTTTTTCATACTTCTCTTCTCCATTGCAGCTCCGATACATATCCCAAAGCATAAGCCAAAAGGCAGCCAAAGCCCGATGTTATGCGTAGCAACGCCTATGGTCACCCCATATATCAGTCCAAAACACATTCCTGTGGATCGCGTGAACAGGATCTCTTCTTTTAGTCTTTCATGCTTCGCTTTGCTAATGTTTATTAGCCTAATTATATCCGCATTACTTCAGCATGTCAAGGCAGGTGCTAACAGGAGATCTGGGAAGTGATCAGACAGACACATACAATATTTATGTTGCTATTTCATATTTAAGCCATTACCGTCGTTTACTAAAGAATCTGTGAATAGTATTCCGGATACGTAAAGGCCGGACGAGTAATACTATTATTATGATCTGAATAAAAAAGGTAATTACAGCCAGATAAACCATTTCCATTGAGAATCTCATACCGCTACCCAGCGTGGATGCGCTGCAACCCACTGCCCAGTAAATTGGCCATACCGTGAAAATACTGTTCGTTATTCCATAGAATACTCCGCATACAACGATCACAACGCATAGGGAGATTATCCGGTCTGTTTCTAAAGTCCCTATATGGTAAATCCCTACGCTTAATGATGTCAGGAGAATAGCTGGAAGTTCTCCAAATGATCTTTTGTACCGGGTGTAAAGCCATCCAAATATAAACAATACTTCCCATATTGAAAAAGCGTTAAACAGAATTGATGAGGTAAAAAACGGCTGCCCACATAATGAACACGGTAACAACCGTTGCTGCGAGTTCTTTTCTGTTATTCATATGAAACCTCCAATGTTGATCGCTTATTTCCCGAGTATTTACTCGGGTTATGTGAGTATATACTTTTACAGAAGGCATGTCAAGAAATTCCGAGTGATCACTCATAAAAATGTACAAAAAGGATGTATAAGTTTATAATAAGGACATATCAAAGGAGAATTTAGTTTAGTGGAAAAGAATTCAAAAGTCCGTATCCCTAAACAGAAAAGAAGCATTCTAAGAAAAGAAGCGCTTCGGGAAAAAGCTCTGTCATTGTTCTGTTCAAAGGGGTTTCAGCAGACAACAACCAATCAGATAGCCGAAGAGGCCGGGATGTCCATTGGAAGCCTATACGAATACTATGCAAACAAGGAGGAAATCCTTTATGACATAGTTGATGAATATTTTACAGTTTTCTTAAATGAAGAGGATAAACTGAGAGAACTGTTTTTTTCAGGCATTCGGAATAAGAATAAGAGGAAATGGATAAGATCGATAATAGAGAATCTTATTGAATCCCATGAAGCTTCAAAAAAGTTTAATATCGAACTGCACTATCTTTATTTTCAGCTTGATAAAGTCAGAGAAGCCATCAATGAGCAAAAAATGATTATAAGAAAGATAGCCGCTGAAGCTTTAGACAGCATTTCCGGAGAACTGACTACAGATGATATTGATATTGCTGCGGTCATTTTTTGTGATTCTATCGAAAAAACAGTTGACAGAATATGCTTATACCCGCTGACTATTGATAATAAGCGGCTCATCTCCGATAGCGTGGAAATGATATATCGCTACTTGTTTTCTTAATCAGAGTCAATGGGGACGGCATATTTTTCTATGACTTCCTGCGGACGAAATCGGTAATTGTCCGCAGGAATCCGGCTTCGCCGGACACGCCGACCGGCAAGCCGCTCGGCTGGTCAGGTACGATTATTGATTTTCTGATGAAAATCAATAATCTATGAGTTCCTGTACCAGTGCGATCTGTTTATGAGCAGATTCGAGGTTCCCGGAATGACTGGGATATCTACGAAAGAGAAGTGATGTAAGTTAAACTCGCAAACGCTTCGCTTTTTGCTCGTTATAAAATCGCTGCTGACGCAGCTCTCCGGGTACGGGGCTTATAACCCCGCACCCGAAATCAAGATATTCCCACCACCTAAAGGTGGTGGGTTATCTTGATTATTTTATATATGAAATATGGGAATATTGTCCGGGCAGTTTTCAGAAATCGTCCCAACCGCTTTGTTGCGGAGGTGAATATAGACGGGCAGAAGGAAACGGTTCACGTAAAGAACACCGGCAGGTGTAAAGAACTGCTGATCCCGGGATGTGAAGTATGGCTGACCGCTCCGGGGACGCCAGACAGAAAGACAAAGTATGATCTGGTAGCTGTCCGGAAGGATACCGGGATCCTCTTCAATATAGACAGCCAGGCGCCGAACAAGGTAGTGAAAGAGTGGTTGGAAACTCAGGATTACGACCGGTTGAAACCGGAATATACATATGGTGACTCGCGCATAGACTTCTATATGGAACGCGGTGAAGAGAAATTCCTAATGGAGGTCAAAGGCTGCACACTGGAGGTTGACGGGATCGGATACTTCCCCGATGCGCCGACAGAGCGTGGTATAAAGCATATCCGAGAGCTGATAAAAGCAAAGAAAGCGGGATATCATGCGATCCTTGCCTTTGTGATACAGATGGATGGCGTGACAGAGGTTCGACCTAATATCGGCACACATCCGGAGTTCGGAGAGGCTATGGATGAAGCGAAAAAGGCAGGTGTTGAGGTGTGGTTTCTGTCCTGCCATGTGGAGCCGGGAGAATTGGTGATAAATCCCACAATACTCATCCAACCGGTGGACGACCATGACATAGCAGTATTGGACAGCGAGGTGGCAGCCATAAGGGATATGGTCGATACGGTTAAGGCTGTTAAGGAACGCGGTTCCGCAAGTGACTGTTCTGAATAGTTACCATAATTCTTCTTTCAGATCAAACACATATTTTCTCCGCTGTTTTCTAAGATAGAGCTTTACCATTTCTCCATCATCCAGTGCTCTTACAAGCCCCACAAGACGTTCCCCATTCCACTGACTCCATTAACCCCTAGAATACAACTCCATCTTGTCGTTATATATACAGCGTACTCCGCGTGCGTTTGTTGCGTAGAATGACCGGTCAGGATATGGCAGAAAAAAACTCTGATTAAGTCAACAAGAACCGTCCCAATGACTCCCCCCAATGACTCCCATTATTGATTCACTCCATGTTTCCACAAGCTTATCCATGCTCCACGCGGCATTTGCAGGACTTGTGGATGGTAAGCAGATTGCTGTAATACCTGTTTTCGGTTCAATATATTTCTTATAATATTTCTCTGCTGTTTTCCCGTTAACAAATACGCCGCGGATCCCCGACTGATTCAGGATCACGGAGATGTCGTTTGCAACTACGTTCTCAATACTTGCATCCGATGATCCCTTAATATCACAGGATCCTATCACATCCCACATGGCAATATGATGCCTCTTAAGAAAAGCTTTCTTTTCGGAAAGCGTTTCAGGAATATCCGAACCGAAAACCCGGGCTATTACTTTCCAGAAACGATTCTGTGGATGTCCGTAAAAAAACATCTGCTCACGGGATTTCACTGAAGGAAAACTCCCCAGGATCAGTATGGTCGAATCATTATCATAAAATGGCGGGATCGGATGTATGATATGATCTTTCACTCGAATGCTCCTTTCCGGATGCTTTGATCTCATTATTTTATCTGTATCCGGTACGTAATACCTCCGGCCGGGCCGGGGCTTCAAAGACAGATATTTTAGTTTCTATGATCAGGTACTCTACCCCTATTTCTCAGCCTTTTCAACACTGATCCATGATAGCATCATTTTACAGATTATTGATTAACGATCCTCGCATATTGCTCCTCGGGGATCATAGGTGTCCCGATCTCCTCCAAAAGCTTTTCTGAAACTCTGAAATCTTCTGCATATTGTTTCCCGGCCTTCTTTACCAACTCAAGGCGGGGAACAGTGACGGGAGCGGCTTCCGGTGCATTAAACATAGGACTTTCCGGTATAGTGATAATGGTATGATCCCCCTTGACTCCCCATTGACTCCCCCCATCGGCTTCGTTTGCACTCAGCATAAAATGCATATAGAATAAGAGAGAAGACGGGAGGCACTCAACGAATGAAAAAACAATTTAAGCCCTATATACCTGCGGATAAGGTTACTCCGGAGATGACCCCCACATCTATAATAATGGGACTTCTGCTGGCAGTAGTATTCGGAGCGGCTAATGCCTACCTTGGTCTCAGGGTCGGCATGACCGTTTCAGCATCTATCCCGGCAGCCGTTATTTCCATGTCCGTGACCAGAGTAATCTTGAAAAGGAACTCGATCCTTGAAAGCAACATGGTTCAGACCGTCGGATCAGCCGGTGAATCTCTTGCGGCAGGTGCCATTTTCACAATACCCGCTCTTTTTCTATGGGCAAAAGAAGGTATAATGGAAAGCCCATCACTTATTACCATTACCGTTATTGCTCTCTTTGGCGGACTTCTTGGTGTATTTTTTATGGTCCCTCTTCGGAACGCACTTATAGTTCAGGAGCACGGTGTACTGCCCTATCCTGAGGGAACCGCCTGTGCAGAAGTACTTCTTGCCGGAGAGGAAGGCGGTTCGACCGCCAGGTCTGTTTTTGTGGGAATGGGGATCGGTGCTGTTGTTAAGTTCATTGTTGACGGATTATGTGTGATCCGGAACGTTTTTACAGTTAAGCTTGATACCCTTAAGACAGTGTTTTCTGTTGAGGTTTATCCGGCGCTCATTTCAGTGGGCTATATCTGCGGTCCCAGGATCTCCACTAATCTGTTTGCCGGCGGCATCCTTGGGTGGTTCGTGCTTATTCCGATAATCGTCACCTTCGGTGGTGATATGGTGATGTATCCTGCGGATGCTTCCGTCGCCGAGCTGTACGCAGTATCCGGCGCAGCTGCGATCTGGACAAACTATATTAAATATATCGGAGCAGGAGCCGTTGCTGCGGCCGGTATCATCTCACTTATAAAAACGCTTCCGCTTATCGTCAGAACATTTGTCGAAGCTGTTAAAAGCATTAAGAGCACAGGTCAAAGATCCACCGGGCGTACTGCCCTTGATCTGGATCTCCGTTTTGTTCTTGGCTGTATTTTCATTATCATCCTTGCGATATATCTTGTTCCTGCTCTGCCGGTAACACTCCCCGGAGCGGTGATAGTTGTTGTATTCGGTTTCTTCTTCAGTGCAGTATCTTCACGAATGGTCGGACTTATAGGCCAATCCAATAACCCTGTTTCAGGCATGACGATAGCCACGATCATTATTTCTGCTGTCTGCCTGAAGATCATTGGTGATACAGGTGTACACGGAATGCAGGGTGCCATAGCAATAGGCTCTGTAATATGTGTTGCTACCTCTATGGCCGGTGACACCTCGCAGGATCTGAAGACCGGATACATTCTCGGCGCTACTCCAAAGAAACAGCAGATCGGTGAGATACTTGGAACCGTGGCAGCAGCACTGGCTATCGGCGGTGTCATGATCCTTCTTGACTCTGCTTACGGATTCGGTTCAGACAAGCTTGCAGCACCTCAGGCCACAATGATGAAGATGATAATCGAGGGCGTAATGAACGGAACCCTTCCATGGACACTTATTTTCATCGGTGCATTTATTGCAGTAACGATCGAGATCCTTGGTCTCCAGGCACTCCCGGTCTCAATCGGTCTCTATCTTCCGTTTGAACTGACCGCTACGATTATGCTTGGCGGTCTTGTCCGTAAGTATGCTGAGGCCAGATCCGGCGGGCAGGATAAGGATTCGGGAAAGGCTATCCTCTTCTGTTCCGGCCTTATCGCAGGAGAAGGTCTTGTCGGCGTTCTGCTGGCAATTCTTACTGTTGCAGGCCTTACGGAGAGGATCAATCTGAGCGCAGTAGTCCCCGGGGGAAACATACCCTCTCTTCTCCTTATTATTCTGTTAACAGCCGCTGTTTACAGAGCTGCTGTGGGCTCAAAGAATGAGAAAAAATGAGAGCTTTATGGTTTTATCAAGCACTTAGGGAAGGTCGGCTTTATTATGTGTCCTGCTTTTTAATATTAAGCTGATAATAAGTCAACGGGGACGGTTCCAATGGCGTTAAGTTAGTGAAATTCTATTACTACACACAGTGTC
>CAMVGV010000081.1 GCA_947167135.1 uncultured Lachnospiraceae bacterium | reverse complement strand
CACGGTGTTGCCACCAAAGGATTTTGAGTCCTCCTCGTCTGCCATTCCGACACACCGGCTCTTGTCGTAGATCATGAAGTGATCTACGACCTACGCACCCGCATCGGCGAAGCCGAATAAACATGCGGGTGCAACCCGAAAGTAGATCACGAATGATTTACGACCTACGCGCCCGCATCGGCGAAGCCGAATAAACATGCGGGTGCAACCCGAAAGTAGATCACGAAGTGATTAATGACAAATTATATCATAGAGGGAAAATAATGTCTATCAATCTTGTAATGCCCATGGGCGGGGCGGGAACGCGCTTTGCAAATCTCGGCTACGAGAGTCCGAAGCCCCTTATCGACCTTAACGGGCGTCATTTTTTTGAATACGCGGCGGATTCCATATTAAAGCACTGTAAGGTGGAAAGTATCACCTTTGTAGTATTGAAGGATCATATCGATAGATTCGCTATAGATAAGGCTGTACTTGAATATGCTCCCGATGCCGGGATAGTCGTACTTGACCATGTTCTTAACGGCGCGGTACTGACCTGCAAAAAAGGCGCTGAGACCGTGAAAAATGATCTGCCTCTTATTTTCTGCGACTGTGACCTTATGTTCCGCTCAGAGAAGCTATATTCCTATGCAGACGGGACAGCAGGAGGGTCAGACTACAAAAACGGTGAGCTGGACGGCTGGCTTGTGACATTTGAGAATAGCGAGCCCCGCTTCAGCTATGTAAGGACCGATGAAAATGGCTTTGTCACTGAGACCAGGGAAAAGGAAGTTATAAGCAGCAGGGCTGTCTGCGGTGCCTACGGCTTCCGCAATAGGGAGCTGTTTTTAAGTTATGCTGAAAAATATATGGATAACTGTCCCTATAATGAGTATTATATGAGCGGTATCTATAATCTGATGACAGAGGAAGGAAAAAAGATCGGTGAGTTTCCGACAGATGAATTTCTGTCCTTCGGAACGCCGGAAGAATATGAGATGACAAGGGGGATTTTGAAAAATGCCGATAAAGATAAATAATTTTCTGGGAAGGCTCGGATGGAACGCAAGAAAGTACCTTCCGAACCTTGCCAGCAGCGCATATCTGAAGCTGCAGTTTATGACCAGGGGAAAGGCGCAGAAAAAGTACTGTGAATACTTCCTAAACGCTGCGGAAACCCCGAAGCCGAATGTGGTAAATATCGAAACCATAAACCGCTGCAATTCCACCTGTGCTTTCTGCACAGCCAATATCCACGCGGAGAAACGGCCGTTTATGGAAATGACGGACGAACTGTACAGATCTATTATCGATCAGCTTGCCGACTGGAATTACAGGGGACATCTCACCCTTTACGGGAACAATGAGCCGCTGCTTGATAAGAAGATCGTGGAGCGGCATAAATACGCCAGGGAAAAGCTTAAAGAAAGCTATATCTTTATGTCTACAAACGGGCTTTTACTTAACCTTGACACCGTGAAGGCGGTTCAGCCCTACATTGATCAGCTTATCATCAATAATTATTCTCTGGAGATGAAGCTCCATAAAAATATCCAGAGGATATACGAATATGTGACGATGCATCCCGAGGAATTTGAGGATGTTGATATTCTTATACAGATGAGATATCTGCAGGAGGTACTTACGAACAGGGCGGGATCGGCACCGAATAAAAAGTCAACAGAAAAGGTGGTGAAGGAGAGCTGCCTTCTTCCCTTTACAGATATGTGGATCACTCCAAACGGGCATATGGGACTTTGCTGCTGTGATAATTATGAGGTCACGAATTATGCGGATTTAAATAAGGTTCCCCTAAAGGAAGCCTGGGTGGCACCGGAGCTTATGGAAGCCAGAAGGAAGATCGCTGACGGTAGGCAGAATTACCCCTTCTGCAAGCACTGTGACTTTATCGATGCAGGTATGAGGATGCAGATAGTTAATGATATCCTTGCCGGAAACGAGGCTGCCGCAAACCGCAGGGGAGGACACGAAAGGGGTCTCGGAAAGTGATAGAAAACGTAACCCGAGAGGAGATCATTTCCTGTGTATCAAAAATTATGCCAGTAACCGTCACACGGCTGTGATTGAGAAAAAATGAGAAAAAAAAAAAAATATTTAAAATACCCTAAAGTTTTTTGGGAATTGTCCGATATAGGTATTACAAGGATGGTTTTCCCGTATTTCGGGAATTAAATCTCACGGAGGAGATACCTATGAAGATCAATGCGGGCAGTGTCGCTATGGAATCAGGCCATAGCTACAATTCATCGGGATTGTCTTTGCATATCGTACGTGATATGAGCCGGGATGAAGCAGCGCGGCTTGATATCTCCAGTGAAGGCAGATCCTATCTATCCATGCTTTCCGATCAGGAAAGAGTCGACAGGGAATCCGTGAGAAACAAAAATGCCAAAATGGCAATGGGGCTTTTGGAAGGCAGTAAAAGAGCCGGAAGGACTTATCAGGCTGCCTGTCCTTCGGCAGAAGAGTCACCCGAGATCAAAGCCTTAAAGCAGATCCTTGAAATGATGAAGCGCTGGGCGAAGGGAGATTATTCCTATAAAGCCATAGATTTTATGCAGTATGAGAGCCATCGCCATTCATCGGACTTTTCTCTTGGAGTGTCTGACGGGAGCAGGGTCGGCTTATTCAGATCACAGAATGAGGGAGCCTTCTCACATTTTATCGGTGCCGAGGCAGTGGATTTAAGAAGCCCTGCGGTAGTTTCCCAGGGAACAGGGAGACTTATGACCAGGGTCACAGCCTCCTATGACGTCATAAACGAGAGTGAGGCTGTAAGCTTTAAGACTGTTGGAATGGCACACACAGCTGACGGAAGGGACATAAACTTTAACGTGGAATTCGGGATGAGCAGAAGCTTTTCTGCAGCCTTCCAGTCCCTTACAAAGGAGGACTATTCAGTTGCCCTCTGTGATCCGCTGGTGATAAACGTGGATTCTGACTTAACCGATATAAGCGACAAGAAGTTTTTCTTTGACCTTGACAGTGACGGTAAGGAGGAGGAGATATCGGGACTCGGCAGGGGCTCCGGCTTCCTCTCACTTGATAAGAATGATGACGGAAAGATAAATGACGGATCGGAGCTTTTCGGAACGAAGTCGGGAGACGGCTTCAGGGACCTTTCTGATTATGACTCCGACCATAACGGATGGATAGATGAAGGTGACGCTGTATTCGGCAGATTGAAGATCTGGTATAAGGACGGGGAAGGGGCAGAAAAGCTCATATCCCTTAAGGAAGCAGGAATCGGCGCCATCTACCTTGGAAATGCAGATACGGAATTTTCAGATAAAAATGCTGCTACCGGTGCCCTGAACGGAGTAATAAGAAAGACGGGAATCTTCTTAAAAGAAAACGGGAATGTGGGCACACTCCAGCACGTAGACCTGGCACTTTGATAAACCTCCATGAGGCCGGGTCGGTAAACAAACGCGGATCATCCGCTTTCTGAAAGGGGCGCCACGGGGCGCCTTTTTCAATTATATTTTTCTTTCTTTTTTTTGATAACAGTAATATAATATTCGAATACAGCGCAGTCTATCCATTGCATAGTTTCAAACAGGGAGGAGAATGTTTATGGCAAGTGGATTGGTTTTCACCAATGACAATTGTGTGGGATGTAATAAGTGCATAAGTGTCTGCAGCGCTATGGGCGCCTGTGTTTCTACAGAGCCCGACGGAGCCGGGAATATCAGGATAGAGGTCGACGGGAACAGATGCGTATCCTGCGGTGCCTGCTTTGATGCCTGTGAGCATGATGCCCGTGAGTATACGGATGATACCGAAAGGTTCTTTGAGGATCTGAATGCGGGACAGAAAATATCCGTACTTATCGCGCCTGCATTCAAGGCAAATTACCCGAGAGAATACGAAACCATACTCGGGGGTCTTAAAAAGCTGGGTGTAAACCGGTTCATAAGTGTTTCCTTCGGTGCGGATATCACCACCTGGGGTTATATCAATTATATCCAGAAGCATAATTTCCTCGGCGGAATATCCCAGCCCTGTCCTGCAGTGGTGGGATATATTGAGAGATATCTTCCGGAGCTTCTGCCGAAGCTTTTTCCGGTGCAGAGTCCCATGATGTGTGCTGCCATATATGCCAGAAAGGAACTGAAGATCACCGACAAGCTGGCATTTATCAGCCCCTGTATCGCAAAGAAGATGGAAATAGATGATCCGAATAACAAGGGCTACGTTAATTACAATGTGACCTTTGACCACCTTATGAAGTATGCGCATGAGCATAATGTAAAGGGCTCACCCGTTACTGATGAAATAGAATACGGTCTGGGCTCGGTTTATCCCATGCCAGGCGGACTAAAGGAGAATGTGTTCTGGCTTCTCGGAAGCAGCGTATTCATAAGGCAGATGGAGGGTGAGAAGAGAATGTACCACTTCCTCCGGAGCAATAAGGACAGGATAAAAGGCGGGAAGACCCCGTTCCTCTTCATAGACGCGCTGAACTGCGAAAACGGCTGTATCTGCGGAACAGGCACGGATCCGGTTCTTTCCGAAACCGATGACGCTCTTTATAACCTTTTAAGGATACAGGAAAGCGTAAAGGTAAGTTCCAGGAAGAGCGCCTGGTCAAGACCTCTTACCCCTGAGAAGAGACTTGCAATGCTGAATAAGCAGTTCGCAAATCTGAATCTGGAGGATTATCTCAGGAAATATACGGATCGTTCCGCGCAGTGCGCCATAAAGACACCTTCAGAGGCAGAACTTGACAGGATCTTTACATCAATGGAAAAGCTGAGTGACGAGGACAGGCACATTAACTGCTCCTGCTGCGGCTACGATACCTGCCGGGATATGGCCACCGCCATATATAACGGCTTTAACCACAAGGATAACTGTGTCCACTATCTGAAGAACATAGTGGAAAGGGATAAGGAGGAAGCAGAACAGCAGGTTGCCCATGAGAAGGAAATGCTGGCACATCAGAGAGAGAGAGCATAATGAATACCGTTAATGACGTGAATGCGGAGTTCCTTACCTTAAAGGAGTCCATAGACGGACTTGCGGAGGGCAATAACAGTAACGCCACGGAGAGTACGGAGCTTTCCCATGAGATCGCTGAAGTGGAGACCTTCTGCAACGGACTGGGAGATTCCGTAAACAACATAAAGAATGCTCTTAAAGAGCTTATCTCCAATAATGAGCAGGTGGTAAGCATAGCGGACCAGACAAACCTTCTGGCACTGAATGCCTCCATAGAGGCTGCAAGAGCCGGAGAAGCAGGCAGAGGCTTTGCGGTCGTTGCCGGAGAGATCAATAACCTTGCGGGAAACTCAAAGGAAACGGCAAATAAGAGTAATGAGGCAAATAATAATATAAGGACTGCGGTTGACGGGATCTCCGGGGAAACCGGGCATCTTTTGGACATTGTCACGGATGTAAACTCAAGGATCCAGAATCTTGCAGCGTCTACGGAGGAAATTTCGGCTTCCACCAGTGTCATAAAGGATACCATGGATTCAATTAAAGATGAGCTGGATGAATTGGTAAGATCCGGAAATGAAGAATGATATATATACTCTCGTTCGGGAACTTATAGACAGGAGGAGCCTCAGTACCGAAGGCTACGCTGCCCTTATCCGGGAGAGAAGCCCTGAAACAGCTTGTATTTTAAGTGCAGAGGCTGACAGGCTGAAGGAAAGGATATACGGTAGGGATGTCTATGCCCGCGGACTTATAGAGCTAAGTAATATCTGTAAGAATGACTGCCTGTACTGCGGGATCAGACGGAGCAATGCTTCCGTTGAGCGGTACAGGCTTTCAATTGAGGAAATATTATCCTGCTGTGATACCGGGTACGAGCTGGGCTTCAGAACCTTTGTGCTTCAGGGGGGAGAGGACGGCTTCTTTGATGACGCTATATTGTGTTCGCTGATAGGGAGGATAAAGGAAAAGTATCCGGACTGTGCGGTGACACTCTCAATGGGAGAACGGGACAGAGACAGCTATAAAAAGCTTTTCAGGGCAGGGGCAGACAGATATCTCCTTCGTCATGAGAGCGCTGATCCGGAGCATTATAAAAAGCTTCATCCGCCTGAAATGTCATATGAAAACAGGATGGAGTGTCTCAGGGTACTTAAGGAAACCGGCTATCAGACAGGCTGCGGCTTCATGGTGGGTTCCCCCTTCCAGACAGATAAGGAGCTTTCGGAAGACCTTAAGTTCATCGAGGAATTCAAGCCGGATATGTGCGGCATAGGGCCCTTTATTCCCCATAAGGCAACACCCTTTGCAGGAGAAAAGCCGGGTTCGGTTGAGCTTACACTTTTTCTCATTTCGATCTTAAGGATCATCCACCCCGAAATGCTGATACCTTCTACCACCGCACTCGGCACCTTAAGTCCCACCGGAAGGGAAGAGGGGATAAGAGCCGGTGCAAATGTGGTGATGCCGAACCTCTCCCCCAAAGCTGTCAGAAAAAAGTATGAGCTCTACGACAACAAGATATGCACAGGGGAGGAATCGGCAGAGTGCAGAGAGTGTCTTAATAGACGTATGGAGAGCATAGGACACCGTATAGTTACAGACAGAGGAGATATAAAAAAGCGGTAAGTAATGGATTAATGAAAGGAGCGGCATAGAAAGGAAATGGCAGTATATGATCCTGCATCACTAAAGGCAGAAGAATTCATAAACCACGAAGAGATACTGGAAACGCTTGAGTATGCGGAAAGGAATAAGGATAATAAGCCGCTTATCCTCGAGATACTGGAAAAGGCAAGACCGGTAAAAAACGACAGAGGCTGTACCTGCAGGGGTCTTTCCCACAGGGAGGCATCCCTCCTTTTAGCCGCATCCGATCCGGAGATCAGGCAGAAAATATACAGTATAGCAGAGGAGATCAAGCAGGCGTTTTACGGAAACCGCATAGTCATGTTTGCGCCCCTTTATCTCTCAAACTACTGCGTGAACGGATGCCTCTACTGTCCCTATCACCTTAAGAATAAGCATATTTTAAGGAAAAAGCTTAGTCAGGAGGAGATAAGACAGGAGGTCATAGCCCTTCAGAATATGGGTCATAAGCGGCTCGCCATTGAAGCCGGGGAGGATCCGGTAAATAATCCCATAGAATATATCCTTGATTCCATAAAGACCATATACAGCGTTCATCATAAGAACGGGGATATAAGACGTGTGAACGTAAACATTGCCGCAACCACTGTTGAGAACTACAGGAAGCTGAAGGATGCCGGCATAGGTACCTATATACTTTTCCAGGAAACCTATCATAAAGAGAGCTACTTAAAGCTCCATCCCACCGGTCCGAAGCATGACTATGACTACCATACGGAGGCTATGGACAGGGCTATGGAGGGCGGCATAGATGATGTGGGCCTCGGTGTGCTCTTCGGCCTTGAGCTTTATAAATACGAATTTGTGGGACTCATCATGCACGCAGAGCATCTGGAGGCTGTCCATGGTGTGGGACCCCATACCATCAGTGTTCCGAGGGTAAAGAAGGCGGATGACATAGACCCGGATGATTTTGATAACGGGATAAGCGATGAGACCTTTGCCCATATCACAGCCTGCATAAGACTGGCGGTTCCATATACCGGAATGATCATATCCACAAGGGAAAACCGGGCGGTGAGGGAGAGACTCCTTCGTCTCGGCATATCCCAGATAAGCGGAGGATCAAGAACAAGCGTCGGAGGATATACGGAAGAGGAAAGACCACATGACACGGAGCAGTTTGACGTTTCTGACCAGAGATCCCTTGACGAGGTGGTATCCTGGCTTATGGATAATGATCATATACCCTCCTTCTGCACGGCCTGCTACAGGGAGGGAAGGACCGGGGACAGGTTTATGGCTCTCTGTAAGAACGGACAGATCCTAAACTGCTGTCATCCGAATGCGCTTATGACCCTTGCGGAGTATCTTGAGGATTATGCATCTATAGATACAAAGAAAAAGGGCTATGAGATGATAGAGCGGGAATTAAAGAATATCCCGAACGAAAAGACAAGAGCCATAGCAAAAAGCCATATTGAGGATATCAGAACCTCAAACAGAAGAGACTTCAGATTCTGAAAAGATCTGCAGCTTTTTTAAGCGGCCGGAGGAGAACCTTGAACCTTAACGACACACCAAGCTCCGAAAGAGTACATATAGCGTTTTTCGGTATAAGGAATGCCGGGAAGTCGAGCCTTGTAAATGCCGTAACCTCCCAGGAGATGAGCCTTGTGTCCGGGGTAAAGGGGACAACAACGGATCCTGTAAGGAAGGCTATGGAGCTTTTGCCGATAGGACCGGTGCTGATCATTGATACCCCGGGGATAGATGACAGCGGTGAGCTCGGGTTAAAGAGAGTCAAAAGAGCAGAAGAAATACTTAAGGAAACTGATATCGCAGTCCTGGTAAGTGAATACGGCAGGGAGCCGGAAAAGTCCGAGATTGAGCTTATAAGGCTTTTTGAAGACAGGGGTATTCCCTTTGTGAAGGCACTTACGAAGGCGGATCTTTCAGGAGAGGAATACGGGGATGCTCCCCGGGCAGAAAACGAAATAGCGCTTAGCTCCAAAACCGGTTTTCATATTAAGGAATTTAAGGAGCTCCTGGGATCTTACGCAGAAAAGAATAAGGGAAAAGAGAAAAAACTGGTGGGAGATCTCCTAAACCCGGGAGATACGGTGGTGCTGGTGATACCTATAGATGAGTCGGCTCCAAAGGGGCGTCTTATACTTCCACAGCAGCAGACCATAAGGGATATCCTTGAGAGCGGCTGCAGCGCGGTGGTATGCCGTGACAGTGAGCTTCAGGATACTCTGTCCGGTATAAAGAAAAAGCCGGGACTTGTGATCACCGATTCCCAGGCCTACGGCAGGGTTTCAAAGATAGTGCCGGAGGATATTCTTCTTACGAGCTTTTCCATGCTTTTTGCGAGGTATAAGGGAGATCTCTTTGAATTAAAGAAGGGGGCGGACAGGCTGAAAACCCTTAAGGACGGCGACAGGGTACTTATTTCCGAGGGCTGCACCCACCACCGGCAGTGTAACGACATAGGAAGCGTAAAGATACCGGGGTGGATAAGGGAATACTGCAAAGCGGAGCCGGAGTTTTCCTTTACTTCGGGAAGAGACTTTCCGGAGGAACTGAAGGACTATTCACTTATCGTCCACTGCGGGGGCTGTATGCTTAACGAAGCGGAAATGCGCTTCAGGATAAATAAAGCCCGTGAGGCGGGGGTTCCGATAGTGAATTACGGCATAGCCATCGCAGCCATGAACGGGATACTTGATAGATGCATGGAGGTATTCAAGAAAAACCTTCACTGTGCCCCGGGTCAATAACTGTTTTTTGAGCAATCAGCACGTCCCGCTTAGCGAATCCGAGTCTTATAAATTTTGCGAGTGCGAAGGCCGGG
>CAMVGV010000080.1 GCA_947167135.1 uncultured Lachnospiraceae bacterium | reverse complement strand
TATTTCAACAGTCCCGATCATGAAACCACCCTTACCAATGTTGCCGCAGGACGAGGCATATGTCTTGCCCCCGGATTCTTAAATGATCACAGCGGACAGTTTGCCTGGATTCCCTATGATTGCAAGGATACCTTTGACTGTGTACTCTGCTCCCATAAGACGGACAGCAGAGAAAGCCTGCAGACGTTCATCAGCACACTGAAGCAGCTATATGACGAGGCTGTGGCTTTCCCCCTGTAAGCAGCGTCTTGGCAGTATAACCTCTCTTACCAGATCATACATAATGCTAATCCCAAAAACATAAATGAAATCGTAAACAGCTTTTTCATTTAAGCTCCCCCTTCAGCTCATCTTTGATCGTTTCCATCACATCCTTTTCAATTTCAGAATACAATCTGTCAGCGTCGCCGTCCATATAATTCGGCTCCTCATACTCATCGGAAAAAACGACCTTCATGCTTGCGAGCCTTCCGGCCTGCCTCCTGTCCCTGCGGAGATCGTATCCGGTCAGGAACAGATAGTCACACAGGGTATCTCCCATAAAATAGAACGGAACAAAGAATAACTCGCGCACTTCATCAACCAGGAATCTTGTAAGAAAGAGTATGATCTCTAAAATAAGCAGGCCGATGAACATAATGGAAAAAACCCGCACATGACGTTTCTCTTCCTTTTCTACCATTCCGAGATTATAAGCAGCATCATCAAGGATCAATTCCTCAATGGACTTTTTCTCCTCCTGTGACAGACAGTCCCCGATAATATTCAAAACAAGCGGGCACTCATCCGGCGTCAGTTCGGCAGCTTCCTTGAGATAATCAATAAGATCCGGATTCAGGGTCTCGAAATGCCCTTTAACACTGTATGGACTGATCAGATCACTGTAACTGGAAATTTGGCATGGAATCGTTGCAATTCCGTTCCTGATATAGTCCCGCCTGACACGATCGTCAAGATGTCCTTTTCTTGATTCGATTACTTTTATAATATCACGCTTCATAAAATCATTCCTTATTTTGGCATTACTGTTGTACTTTTCTTTCTTTATTCTTTTCCGAACAATAGCCCCGTAATCCCGTTTAATGTATTTTCGACGCTCTTGCTGCACGTATCGAAGCCTTCCCTGAAAACATAATCCATTGCTTCATAGAAGTCCTTGAGCGCTTTCTTCTTAAACTCCGCCTTAATATATTCCTCGCCTTTATCCTCATTTTCATTCCTGAAATCCTCGTAGATGCCAAAAAGATATTCATGCCACTTAGGCCCAAGCAGTTTGGCATTGTATTTGTTGTCAAATTCTTCTATACACATGCAGATATCCAAAGGAATGTCCATGTAATAATGCTTCACGAGACTTATGGTTTCTTCATGATAATTCTTCAGCGCAGTGACCTCATCATCGTTCAGCGCATCTATGTCTGCAAAATATCTCTCATACAGGTGCATATATCTGGTATATATGCCGCGAAGAATCGTTTGTAATTCTTCCTTTTTCGCCGTCTCCTCATGCAGGATCTGTTCAATCCTTTCATTACTTAATCCGACCATTGCTCTCCTCCTCATCAAAAAACCCAAGTATTACAGTGACAGTAAAAGGTGATATTAAGGCTTTTTACACTACTGACACTATGTGAGATACATTGACTGCATTTGGAGGATATCCTCCCAAGACAGCCCCAATCCGTCCCGTAAAAAGCCGCCAAAGCTGCCGTATTTGCTCTCTATCGTCTGATAATACTCTTCGATATAATCCCTTTCTGCTCCGAAAAGATACTTCAGCGCTTCCTCCGTCACAAGACCGTCCTCTCCGGCCTGTGACTTTACAAACTCCGTCAGAAATGCAATGTCTCCCTGCAGGTATTTATTTGTTGCGAGCTAATCGTCCACGACAGCATTCCTCTCCACGCCCAGGATCTCTTCAACAATCGCCGCTCCTATGCCCGCGCGATCCTTCCCGGCCGTGCAGTGCCATACAACAGCCCTTTCGTGCGGTTTCATCAGAATCCGGATAAACTGCGCATACCCGGCTGCGGCGAGATCACTTTCCGCAAAAGAATGATACATGTCGCACATATACCGTCTTGCCTTATCCGGTTCAGCTCCGAATCTGGAAAACACATTCCGGTCGGCGGCCTTCTCGCGGGTAATCCCCGCCGTCAGCGAATCAAGGACCGGAATGTGATGATAACGGATACCCGGTATCTTTATATCCGGCTTCTCTCTACGCTCTCCGTCCGTCCGAAAGTCGATCACCGTATCTGAAAGCAGGGCAAATGCCTTTCTGTCCTGCCCGGAGAACTCTGAAAGATCTCCGCAGCGTACAAGCTTTCCGCTGACTATCCTCCTTCCATCGGAAGCCCTCATCCCTCCGAGATCCCGGATATTATGAAGCTTTTCAAAAACTAACAGTTTACTGGTACTCATCTTATTTATTATTTATTATTGATTACATTTCCTTTACTTTCAAGATGGCGTTCCAAAATGTCAAATTATTATCTTAATAATGATACCTTCTTTGCAATGCAGCCATAAAAATGGTCCCGGCTACTGCCGCCATCAGCTCTGCGAAAACAGCGGAACACCATATACCGTCCGCGCCAAGCAGTACCGGCAGGAAGAGTACAGCCCCAAGCTCAAATACAAATGTCCGTAAAAAAGAGATCAACGCAGATATCTGCCCGTTGTTTAAGGCAGTAAAAAATCCCGACCCGAAAATAGCCATTCCCGTGAACAGATATGCTACAGAGAAAATCCTGAAAGCATGTACGGCATCCGTCAGCAGCTGTCCTGCGTCATGCAGAAACATATAGGAAAAAGGATGAGCCAGCACCTCGGAAAACACAAGCATCGTGACGGATAAAATCCCGATGATCATCAGGCTCCTTTTCAGGAGATTCCTAAGCTCTCCATGATCCCGCGCACCGTAATGGTAGCTGAATACCGGTCCTATCCCATTGGAGTACCCTATAAACACAGCACAAAAGATCAGACTGACATACATCAGCAGACCATATATGACAACTCCGTCTTCACCTGCGTATTTAAGCAGCTGTATATTGTAGATAAGCCCTACAAAGGACACCGCTGCCTCCGCCATAAACTCCGAAGAACCGTTTGTACAGCATTTAACAAGTGCTCTTATGTCCCATACAGGCTTTACCAGCCTGAGGAGACTGTTGTTCTTTCGTCCGAAATAAATGATCGGAAACACGCCTCCAAGTATCTGAGCCATAGCCGAGGCCGCGGCAGCACCCGCAATGCCCCATTTAAGCCCAATGATAAAAAGCGCATCCAGCACAATATTGCAAAGTCCGGCGCATACCGTGACAGCAAGTCCAAGTCCCGGTTTTTCAGCAGTCACAAAGAAAAGCTGAAACTCATATGTCAGTATCCACGCAGGCAGAGTCAGGATAAAGATCCGTCCGTACAGCACGCTGTATTCAAGGAGCTTACCCTCCGCGCCAAGCATGGTCGTCACCTGTCTCATACAGATGAAACCCGGGATCATCATCAATATGCCCAGCCCCAGGGACACCAGTACGATCAGTGTAAACAGGCTGTTTGCCTGCTTCTGATCCTTTTCCCCCATTGTCTTCGCGATCAATGCGCTGCCGCCCACACCGAACATATATCCGATCGTTCCGAGGATGTTCAGTAAAGGCACGATCAGATTGACCGCCGCAAACTCCGTCTTGCCCGTAAAATTGGCAACAAAATATCCGTCCACAATGATGTACATCGAAGTGAAAATATTCATCACTATGGACGGCAGCGAAAACCGCAGCATCTTGCTGTATGTGAAATGCTCTGACAGACGTATCCGTGAACTCATTTGTATCTCCTGCTGTGCCCTTATTTTACACAACAGGAGACCTATTTACAATCTTGTTATCCGGTATACACTCAAAACACGTAATACTATATAGGTATACATTCATATTGAAACGCTCTGCACCGTGATATCCGGGCTGATCGACATAATCCTCATTCTGCCAGCCTGTATGCGCTTCGGTCATGCCATCTTTTGGAAAAACTATTTAGTTAAAAACTTATTTTGGAAATTATCAATTTCTTCCTCATTCATCCCAAGTACCTCCATGGCAAACATCTCCCTTGCAGGATAACGCGAGGTAATCCTGTCAAGCCCTTCACGTATTGCCTCGGGTACAACACTGAGGGTGCTCTGAAGTCCAATTAATACATCTTCTTCGTACTCATATCGTTTCAGGAGTTCCATATGGTTTTCAGACATCGCATTAAACGATATGGCCGATGCATTGTAATCATTTATTATGTCTTTCTCATCACATCCAAGCACATAAAGCAACATTGCGGATAGTACACCGGTCCGGTCTTTCCCGCTCGTGCAGTGAAACAGCACAGTCCCCTCTTCACTTTGTATAAGACGGAAGATTTGCCCGAAGGTGTTTAACGCTTCCTTATCTGTAAACATACTTTGATACATTGAACGAACCACGGGAATTCTGGCATATTCTGATAAAAGCCACGCCTTTCCCCGCTCTGATGCGCTTTTTATGTAGCGCTCTGTCAGATAATCCGCCCTTATGCCCGAATATGCCTGAATAAGAGGTGCCTTCACATAATCCACGCCGGGAATCTTCCGGTCAGGAGCTTTTGCAATTTCAGCAGGCGTACGCAGATCGATTATCAGGGTCAATCCTGATTCCTCCTTAAGATACAGGGCTTCTTCCTCCGTAAGCCGGGATAAATCCGCGCTCCTGACCAGCCCTTTTGTTTTAACTGTTCTTCTGCATTTCCCATAGTTTGAAATAAATCCCCCAAGGGTACGTATATTTTGAACTGATTTGACAGAAATACGATTCCTGCGTATAACCTCCAACGCTGCATCAAATTCCACATCTGTCAAAAGTCCGGCAGAACTTCCTGCTTTCGGGAAATTCTGCTTATTCTTTCTTCTTTCATCCAGCAGATAATCAAAAGTTTCCCATATCCGCTCACGGATGCTTAAAGACTATCCGCGCTTATTCTGGTATTCAAGCAGCATACTGATAAATCGAAGCATAGTCTCGTCCAGATCTGTTTTTGCCATTTCAAAAAGGTATGACATTCTTGCCGGATTTGGCCGGGATGGCTCCGTGTGATCGCAGATAAAGAGGATCTTCTCCGGTACACTCATTGCAGGACGTCCCAAAACATGGTATTTTATGGCATTCAAAAAATCTCTGTCCTTAAAACCAAACTCCTTTTCAGCGATCAGCGCCCCCACCTCTGCATGCATATTAGGCACAAAATCCAGACTCAGTTTGCTGATCGTATATCCGTACTTATCCGCAACTGCAAACATTTCCTCCGAATCCATCTCCTTGGCTATATCATGAAGCATGGCCATAGCCCACATAGCCTTCTTGTCAATGCCGTACAAGTCGGCAAGTATGACCGCGTTTTCCGCCACCATGATCGTATGATCAAATCTTTTCTTAGACAGCGCAACCTTCACCGCTGCGAAGATTTCCTCTCTGCTCTTCATTCCTTATCTCCGTCCCTGTGGCTCATCAAACCAGCATTCTTACTGCATCATAAACCTTCTCATAACGATAGAATACCTCCAGATACTTCTCATGGTACCGCGGTCTGGGCTCATAGGTCAGCGTCTTCTCCCTCAGCATACTGTCCTATATACTCAAGCCGCTCTTTTTCAAGCTGCCCGAAGAACTCATTAAGTTGACCAAGATCAGACATTTCCTTTTCCTCACACATGCATTTCTGACAGCTTCAGAAGCTCTGTGTCATAGGTCTGCTTAAGCCGCTTCATGAATTCCCGCTCTACAAAATCCGCCCGGTCTCTTGGCAGATAGCCGGAATATGACGACCGGCATACATCTATGGCAGAGGGCTTCAGTCCGATCCGTACAAACCACTCAAAAAGCCTGTCCATACGTTTTATGATCCTCTCATCGTCCGGCCTTTTATCCTGTGCCCGGTTCTCCTTATATTCAAGATAATATCTCCCACCATGCTCTGCCGCCTTCACATACTTTATGGGAAAAAGCCTGAATGGATGGTTTCTGTCGGACATATAGTCAACGTAGGCCTCCTTTGTGATCTCCATGCGCTTATCTCCGGCTGTGGACAGCGAATCATCCCAGCAGAAATAGTCAAGATCCACATCAAGCACTACCTGACCCGAAAAGTCGTCCCCCGGTATTCTGTCCTCTGTGCCGAGGCCTCCGGATATATTTGTATAGAACCGGTAGTTCTTTGCTTCCTCACGCTTTTTCTGCGCATGGATGAGGGGGATGTATTTTTCTCTTCTCAGTACCGTGCCGCCCATGAGCCTGACAAATTCCTCTGAAGCCTCCAACGGCCTCGGCACTAGATTTTTCATGATATGCACGGTTGAAAAAATGCCCTGCCAAAGGGTCGGCGCTATGAAATCCGCGATCCCGAGCGCTCTGTCCACAAAATCAAGAGCGTCCTTTGGGGTATCGGGCATTTTATTAAGATCCCAGTCATAGCCGCCAAACTCAAAATCATCATGATGATCGATATGCAGCAGGTAGTTTCCGGCGGGTGGTATGAATTTGTGCTCTATATAGCATATCCAGTGATAATAGGCATCGTTATGCTCATCCATTACGGTAACCGGGATCAATTAAGCCTCCTTCCTCCTGCGCAAGCGGACATTCATCCATCCGGAAAGCAAGCCTGCCATGGAGTCTGTATCCGACATCCGCACAGGGGATACAGTACCGGTGAAACTTACACGATACGCACGCCCCCTCGGGCTCTGCGGAAATACTCCGAAGCCTTGAGAGAACCCCGGATTTCTCCCAATAATCCTGTATCGAAGGCCATTCCTCCGGGATATCCAGATGCCTGCAGGGCGTCAGCTTCCCGTCGACGTTCACGGATATGCCATCCCTTCCCGCGCCGCACCCGCGGCTGATACCGCGGTTTCTGTTTCCGAAAAGACCATTATGGATCAGAGCCCGAAGCTGTGAAAAACACGACTCCGCATCTATCACAAGCTCTCCCTCATAGGCTTTTACCATATGGGCGAGGGTGCGAAGCTGCAAGGCTGTAGGATAGCCCGGAAGCTCTCCCTTTGCATCCGGCTTGAAGCCAAGTATGATCAGCTTTTCCACCCCATAGTTCTCCGCGAGCTTTATCATCTCCGGAAAGTCCTCCGCATTGCTTCTGTGCATGACCCAGTTGATACAGGTGTGCTTAAAGCCCAGGTCCTTCAGCAGGGCAAGTGTCCTGACGGCAAGGTCATAGCCGTCTCTGGAGTGCCGGTTGACCTCCTCCGTGCTGCCGTTTAACGACACATAGATCTCCGATATGCCCGCCTCAATAAGTGCTGTAAGCCTCTCCCTTGAGGCATATGCTCCGGACAAGGCTACCGCGCATTCAAGGCGTAGCCTCACACACTCGCTTACCAGTCTGTCCAAATGCGGATAACATAACGTCTCACCGCCGCTTAAGTTCACCAGCCTGACCCCGCACGCCGCCCCGTCGCGCAGAGCCGAAAGTGCCGTTTCAAGAGGGAGCTCCTTCCCGGTATTCAAAGATACATAGCACTGCGGACAGTGAAGCGGACACTTTGTCGTAAGCTCCAGATTCATCATGAAAGGTACTGAAAGGGCGGGTGCCTCTTCACTTAAGAAACGTCCCGACTGTCTGAGATACGCCTTCGCTGCCGTGATCATACCGTCCTTTATGGTGAATTTTACATGTGAGAGATCATTTTGTATGAGAGGCTCTGCCTGGGGACAGGCTCTGATCCATCTTTCGATCTCCTGCCTTTTTGAGCTTAGAAGAAATCCTTCCTTTTCAAGCTTAAGGAGCAGCTTATCCACCACGGCAAGCCGGACGGAGCGTGTGCCGAAGTTGATCCCGATCTTGTCTGAGATCCCGTCAGAGGACAGGTCAAAGCTTAATACGAATTCCCTGCTGCAGCTCTCCCACTTTGTCAGAAAAGATCCGAGCATTTCCATATTGCCTGTCCATGCGCAGTCAGATAAAAAGGCGAGAATATCCTCTCTTTTCATATTCCCGGTATAGATCCGAAGGCACCCGCTCTCAGACGGGCCTCTCGCTGCCATCGAACCGATCTGATACAAAGCCTCACATCTGCCCTCAAGAAGGGCTACGGTCTTTTTCAGTGCCGGGATCAGCCTCTCCCTGTCTCCCTGAAGCTCCGGGAAAAGCGAAGGCAGTACCCTCTCATAAAAATCCTTATCCTCATATCCGGTCCCTGCCCTTGCGGCATCATAAAAGACGCAGGCCTTTATCCCGCCTCCGTCTTTATATGCCTCATAGTCCATCTCAAGCCAGTATTCGGCTACTTCAGCCTCTGGTGTCTTCACACAAATGGAATAATCCGTATGTAACGGTGCCTCTCCCATGGGTATCTCAAAACAAACCTCCGACGCGCAGGTATCCCCATACGCCTTTTCCACATGGGAAAGGCTCTTTATGCACTCAGCGGAAAACAGCCCCGGATAGCTCTGCTTCCTGAAAGCATGCATGTATTCCTTTACCGTACATTTTTCTTTCATTCGACTTATGACTTACCAGCGAGGTCCTCCCTGAGAAAAGTGAATTTTGGGCATCGTTCCTCCTGCAACCATATCAAGCTGATCATCGGAAAGCTCACCGTCACCCTCATCCTCTCTTATGGCATCCTCTGCCATCTGCCTTACCTCATCCAACGTGAGAGAGACACCCTTTTCCTCAAGCGCTTTCTTCACATCCTCAGGCTCCTCAAGCGAAAGGAGCTTCTCGGCGAAGGTTTTGTCCGCCATTACCTCCTTCAGCTTTGCCTGCAGTGCCTCAAGTTCTTCTTTTGTTCTCATATCTATTCTCCTTCCTTTGAAAAAAAATTAGAATCCCGCATTTATGTCTTACTTGAATCTTTCTGCCCCACCAACTACAGGTGCAGGTAATAAACCGTAAAGTGGCATTCCTCCTCCTCCCGCCGCCTCGAGCTGATCCTCGGAAAGCTCACCGTCACCCTCCCCAGCACTTCTAAACGCTTCTGCTATCTGCTTTATCTCATCTGCCGTGAGATCGACACCCTTTTCCTCAAGTGCCTTCTTCACATCCTCAGACTCCTCAAGTGAAGCGAGCCTTTCAGCAAAGGTCTTGTCCAAGTTCTTCCTTTGTTCTCATATTTGTTCTCCTTGCTTTTAACAAACAGTTCTTTTTATCCTGATGATACAGTACCCACATGAATCATATGTCAACCTTTATGTATATATATACGAATCACTCCGGCGTTTTGGCAGATTTTTTTATATATTCACGCTATCTGCCTTATGGCAAACTCATAAAATTTCCCCTTTTTGCCATGAGCTCCTCGTAGCTTCCCTGCTCCACTACCTCACCCTCGTCCATGACTATGATCCTGTCGCAGTTCACTATGGTGGATATGCGATGCGCTATGACTACCCTCGTGGCGTCAAGCTTCTCCAGTGTATCTGTCACCTGCTTTTGAGTCACGTTGTCAAGAGCGCTTGTGGCCTCATCAAAGAATATAATTTTAGGCTTTCCCACTATGGCCCGGGCGATCAGTATCCTCTGAGCCTGTCCTCCGGAGATCGTAGCTGTACCGGCAGTTATGGGCGTATATAGTCCCATAGGCATCTCTTCTATGTCCTTTTCCAGACCGACCTCCCTTATTATCTCCCTGACCCTGTCAGCCTTGCAGCCCGGAGCCGTAATGGTGATGTTGTCATATATGCTCCCGGCTATCAGACCGCCGTCCTGAAGCACCACACCGAATTTCTTCCTGAGCTCTCTCTTGTCGAGGTCATCTATATCCTGTCCGTCATAGTATATCCTCCCGATCTGCGGGGTCTCAAAGCCCATGAGGAGCTTTAAGAGAGTTGATTTTCCGCAGCCGGACGAGCCTACTATGCCTACATATTCTCCGGGCAGAAAATGCAGGTTCAGATCATTCAGCACCGGCTCTCCGCCAAATCCTGCGATGTTTTTCTGTACCCACCGTAAGGCCTCGAGCTGGTCGAGCAGGCCGAGGTTGCCTGCCTCCTTGAAGTTCTCTCCGCCCGGAACACGCTCGAAGTTCATGAATCCTAAGAAATATTCAAGATATGCTTCATATCTGCTGTTACAGGCGGTATTATAGCCTATTTTCCGTTTTCGTCATCTTCACCCACCTCAAATATCTCATATATACGCTTTCTCATCTTAAATGCTCCTTATGAATAGAAAGCATCAATTTACTTTCTTTCCGCAGATATATACATCTGTCGGCATGTTGTAACTGAAGCCCTCCTGCTCTGCCGTAAGCAGGTCATTGCCGAACACCAGGAAGTCCGCGTCCTTGCCGACGGTGATGGAGCCTTTATGGTCCTCGATGCCCAGCTGCTTTG
>CAMVGV010000079.1 GCA_947167135.1 uncultured Lachnospiraceae bacterium | reverse complement strand
TTAGAGTATCTCAGAAAACGTGCTATAATGGTAGGCGCATGATTTGGCTGTTACCGCCGCTCTAGCTTACGCAGGTACTCCCATTGGCGCTTATGATGTTATGATCGCCGCACAGGGACTCACAAAAGGATTGACTGTGGTCACTCACAACACTGAAGAATTCTCCAGAGTCCCTGGGCTAAAACTAGAGGATTGGGCGATATAGTGCAAATAAATATGTGAACAATGTTCAGCTTGCCGCCGGCTCGCTCACTACTTACAGCACCCTCTCCACCGTCGTCACTTTTGCAACGATTTTTGCCCGAATTTGCAGTATTTTCAGCCTTTTTCAATGTTCTGTCTCAACCGCTGACCATTGAGTGGAACTTTCTACGGGAGGTTGAGATAATCACCTCAGGAAATTCTTATCAGCAAAAACCGTCTTCAGTCTGTTTCTGTTCTTAAAACAATAGAGATTTAGGAGCCTCTCCGCCAGAAATGCGGGGTATCTGTTCTGATAGGCATCATCCCTCTCCCCGACACGTTCCATCAGCTCAAAAAGTACCGGGAAAAGCCAGGAACAGTAATCATCCAGTATTTCACGCTTCATGATAAACATATTGCAGGGAAAGAACATATTGCCGGAAAAGCACTTATCCGCATCATCATTGAGAATATCAAGAAGAATATCGAGATCGGCGCCAACATGCCGGAATCTGTAATTTTCCCCGATAGAAGGTCCGAAGTAGATGGGGGTCGGCAGCAGAATATCAACGCCTGATACCCTCATACGGCTTACCCAGTCATCGGGAAGGAGGAAATGTCTCCTGTAGTGAACCAGTCCCAGAAGATCCTCCTCAGCATGCTTCCATATCCAGTAGAGTGCCGTTATTTCGCAAAGCTGTTTATTCTTTTCGGAAATATTCTCTCCGGTATTATCGAAGAACTCACACTCCGGAAGCCTTACATCTGTTAAGGCCGTCCCTACCTGTATCGAATGCTCATAACTCTGCTTTTCGTAAGTGTCTATGTCCAGAGCCTTGTCATAGATCGAACGTACTTCAAAAATACAGGCTGTGTGTTTATCATCCTGTCCGGCGGAAGCTGCCTTAACATCATATATCTTTCGGAACTCCCGCCCCTCAGATGCAAAGGTTCTCTTAAAATAGTCAGTCCTGAGCCTGGTGTCCAGTTCCACGTTAACGGGTAATATTTCCCTGAACCCGAGCTTCTTTAATCTCATTATGACATCATCAAAATAGACCCCCCTTGTGCCGATATATACAGTAAGGGAGGTATCTAGCTCTGTATTCTCTCTTAAATCAATAACCGGTATACCGTCGATCTCCTTTGCATTCTCCTCATCATTGTCTGTGAGAAAGGCCGCGACCGAAAGCCCCATATCGCTGCTGCAAAGATAAACCGCCGTGGTCCTCGCTCTGGAATGCGCCCCGAAGACATAAACCTTTTTCATCTTCCCTGCCACTTTATCCTTCCGGGATCTATCCCTTTATTAATAAGTTCCGAACGCCTCTTCCGAAAAACCTCAGAGGATCCGGAAACTATAAGGATCAGGTCATATTCCTTATTTAAGACAGTATCCGGAGAAAGAACCGGATACCCGAGGATATCATACTGGTCATCAACCCAGGAAACCAGCTTATAATCCTGATACCAGAGTATACTGTGCACCACGTCCACGCCCAGCCTGTCGGCACCGTATATGATAAGCCTGCTTCCTTTGGGGATACCGGATTTCCATGATACAGCCCCGTCAAAGGGAGGGAGATTGTGCAGCTTCTTAAAAAGATACCCCTCCGGCTCCTCATTCATTATAAGGTCTCTTTGCCTTATAAGCTCTTCGTCCTTTAGCTCACTCTCCGCCGCATCGGCAATATCCAGTTCCGAAAGCTTTTCTTCCTTAAGCTTTTTATATAATCTCACAAAGCTTTCATCATTCTTCATCGCATTTAAATAAAAGAGCTGGTAGCTCATTGCGGTCCGTATAAAGGCAGTCTTATACTTCCTGTACAGTCCGGCATCAAAAAGCCGCTTCTTAAATGAAAGCATGGCTTCCCAGGCAGTGTCCGGCCATTCGCTTACTCTTGATGCCTGGGTCATTGCGTGGTTTACCCTGTAATGCATAAGTCTCTCGGGAATTACCGCGATCTTGTCTGCCAAAGCAAAAGCCATATATACAAACTCAAAATCATCAGCGTGATGGAAGGGCATAAACTTAAGCTCCCGCTTTTTTACAAGCCCGGCAGAGATCAGCGTATTCCATGCCGCTCCCAGGGTCATCCTGAAAAGTTCATCTTTATTATCTTCAGGTGAAAACGCTTTACCTTCATAGCCGTCCGGCAGCCTGTCCCTGAAAAGGATATTATTCCTGCAGAGGTCTGCCTTATTTGTATCATCAAACCTGTATGCGTCAAAGATCACCACATCGGCTTTCTCATTAACCGCCTTATTATAAGCTTTTTCCAGCATATCCGGTTCAAAAAAGTCGTCTGCATCCACGATGGAGAGATACTCTCCCTTCGCACGTGAAACACCAAGGTTCCTCGCCATTGCGGCCCCGTCCGCCTTCTCTTTATTCTGAAGCACGAGGATCCGCCCATCCTTTGCTGCATACCCATTAAGTATGTCTAAGGATGCGTCCTCCGATCCGTCATCCACAAGTATCAGCTCTATATCCTTTAAGCTCTGACAAATAAGGCTGTCCAGCGCCTCCCTTAAATACTTTTCCGAATTGTAGACCGCCATAACGACGGAAACTTTTATGTCCGGCATATCTATCATCCCTCTATATCCAGGCCATCCTGTCAGGCTCCAGCCCCCAGGAAAGAAGCTTCTCCTTCGCTTCCCTGTAGTATGGTCCCCTGGCTATCATCACAATATCTATTTTATCAAGATTCTGCTTCAATTCATCGGGTGTCATAACCTTAAATCCCAGGATCTCCCTGCCCTGCAGGTTTTCATCCGGATCCGCAAAGGCAATAACCTCGGATCCCCAGCTTCTGATATTATCCAGAGCCTTTTCAGCGATCCTTCCGGCCCCGAAAACCGCATATTTCTTACCCGGTACTATCTGAACCGCGGGAACCCTTCTTTCCATTCCGGGCTCAAAGGGGATGACCTTCTCCTTCTGCCAGAGATCCGCTACCTCTTTTAGCGTCCTTACCCTTAAGAGCCTGTCCCAGCCGGCTGTCTTTATGGAATGGGCTATGGGATTTATAAGCATAACCTCCGAGCCTTCAGCAGCATCAAAAAATTCATCCCTCGTATCACGATCATATTTCTTATATAAAAGAGTCCCCGGATTGGTCACAAAACCCTTAAGAGCTTCGGAAGCTCCTATGTCCTTAACCTCTCCGATAAGTAACAGAAGATAGGTATTGTAGTCCTCTCCGTACAGATTATCATATAGAAGCTTCCCCAGCCTCTCTTTATCCCCTGACCCGATGTGAAGTGTCTTTATATTCTTAAAAAAGAGATTTGTTTTCTCCTCATTATATCTGGCGCTGTAGCTATCGGTATAGGGCATATCGCCGCCCCGCTTTTCTGTCGGAGCCTTGCTCTGTGCATCGATCTCGCCATTATTTATCTTTAAGAGATTTACCCTCCCGGACTTTATTCCGGGGCTGTCTATGTCCTGTAATTTCTTATAAAGCGTCGGGGATACATCATCCATTTCCTCATTGGCATTACGCATAAATGTATTCAACGAAAGCCCGCATATTTCACACCAGTGAAGCTGATCCTTAAATTCCTCCGGTTTTTTCTTCCACCATCCCGGCTCTATCTCCCATCCTCCGGGTCCGTCAAAGAGCATATCCAGTGCTCCTGCGATCTCACAGAAAAAAGCGCCCTTCGGGGTAATGCAGGCGCTCCACTTATTCTGTATCCAGCAATTGTCCCGGATAGGGATCCAGTCCTCATCTGAGATACTTAAATCCCTTCTGGAAATAAGCCCCGGCTGGTGGTACATCACATTCGAGTGGTCATTAAGAGCCTGATAGCGCATAGTGTCCTGTATGGTCTCATAGTACTTCTTGTAGCGCTCTCCTATTGCGGACCACAGACCCGGACCGTCAACCGTCCGTCTCTCCCCTCCGAAGGAACAGGGCTCTAAGAAGGTATGCTCCATCTCCGTATCATGGATCTCATCCATAAAATGCGCTTGTGGGCGGATCAGCGAACCCGTATCATTACCGCCTCTTTTCCCGGCAAGATAGCGTGCCATTCTCTCGAAATCCGGATTCAGGGTGGGCTCTCCCCCCATCATCCCTACGGTTCCCACATAGCCGTCAAGAGAGTCAACCGCCCTCTTAAAGGTCTCAAAGTCCATAAAGAACGGCTTCTTATGATGCCCGCAGAACCTCGTACAGTTACTGCATTGATGAATGCAGGCATTCGTAATATCTATCTGTATTATCCGCATATCGCTGGGTGATATCATTTGGCCTTCTCAGCATCTCCTTTTCAATCTTTTTCAAACGCTTTGGGATTTTTTGATTTAACGTTTATTGTATTTTCAATAATCTGTCGGTTAAAATGTTCAATCCAAAAGAGCATGTCAGAATAACCCAGCAGATCAAATGGTATATTATTTATATCATTCAAAGCCATTGCCTTTATTCTGCCTATTTTATACGTATCATGTCCAATTGTTGTCATTGGGAAAGAAAAGCGTTTGAGTAGTTTTGCCCGCTCATATAATTCAGGATGTCTATGATGGCATTTGTAAAACAAGCACTCACTTTATGATAATCTATGAATTTTCCATCTTCAGACTGTCCATAGAAAAATTCATTATGAAAAACCCGACGATAGTAATTATATCGTTTCCATATCTTTTCATTTGTATCATTTGAAGAATCCCATATTATCGACTCAGATTCACTATTTAAGAAAGAAACTATCTCTTCCCCAGCCTTAATATATGTTTTTTTCCAAAATATCTCAAAATTCTCATGTTTCATTTTCTGTTCACCGGAAAATCGTTCTTTTCCAATACCGAAAACTCGTATTTCTCATCATTCATGCTTTCTATTATCGTATCTATTGATGAGCTGTCGTTTTTCATAAGCACTTCATCGCATGAATCTTTCATCCAGGCACTGTATTCTTCTACTGTCATTCCTGAAATTAATTCCCTTTTAGGTCTCTGCATCTGATCCCTCCATATTACTCACTGAATATATAGTATGCACGAATGATTATACCATCGTGCACTACGTTTGCATATGCCTGGTTTGTCAGACTTCACTTGCGGTTCCGCAAGTAACTTTTCTGCATATTAATCACAGATTATGATCCTGCCATCCTGAACACCAGACTTACGGAGAACACTCACCGCTTCGTCAGTTCTGCCCCTGTCAGTATACGTTATCAGCGCATAATCAAAATCTGTATTTTCCAATTCATCATATCCATGAATACTTTCGAACCTACGTGGATTATCTTTATCCACCCATAACACCACGTCATAAAGCCCTGAAAGCACGGCCTGCGAAATATAATGCCTGCCTGCTATCCTGTCTCCTATAATTACTATCCTGCTGTTAGCCGGGATAAGCTCATAAGGAAACTGAAATCTCAAAATCCCTGTCGTACTGTCCGGACAGCCGTGTGACCTCGCCGAGAGAAAAAGTATTTCCTCCGCGCTGTACTTTATTATCCCGTCAATCCACTCAGCACACCTCTTATCCCTGAAGACCTCGGGGGGAAGTCCCGGGATACCGAGCTTATCAAATACCTCGTTTTTAAGCTTATCATGGAGATACTTAAAGGACTCATATGTTCCGGTATTATCATAAAAAAACCTGGCAAACTCCGAAGCAAGATTGATAAAGCTTACCCTTACTTCATCGAAAATGCCCTTTTCTTCCAATGTCTCTTTTAGCCTGAGATACGGTAAATAAGCAGAATCAGGGCAGGACGCCATCCCCTCGGTCTGGCTTGACCCCGTATTTATCCTGTAGTTACAGAAGGGTTCATTTAGTATAGCGACCCTTTCCGCTAGCACCATATTAGTAAAGGTAAAATAGGCATCGTCGGTAAATTTTATCCTCTGGAATCGTAACCCCGTTCTTTCGAGAAAGGACCTTCTGTAAAGCTTGTTCCAGGCCATCCCCTGGGATATCTGGAATATCCGCTCCGGACAGTCCTTATAGGAAAAAACCTGCTTTTCCGGAATAAGACTCTCATTCAGGATCCCGTTTATCTTCCTTTTTTTTCCGCTCCTGTCGTCATATTCGAAGCCTCCGAAGATAAGGATATCTGTACCGAGCGTGTCGCTCTTCTCTACCGCTTTCTCATACATGGCCGTATCGAAAAAGTCATCCGAGTCGAGGATACTCACATATTCACCGGAAGCCTGCGAAAGCCCCATATTTCTCGCGGATGCACCGCCGAGACCTTCATTCTCCTTACACAGAATCGTAATACGCTTATCACGCGATGCATACTCCTTAAGAATATCCTCGGAATGATCCGAAGAACCATCATTAACACAGATGATCTCAAGGTTCTTATAGCTCTGTCCCACAATGCTGTCCAGGCATTCCCTCAAATACTTTTCCGCATTATAAACCGCTACAATAACGGAAACCATATTTTCAGATATCATAAGGCATCACTATCCTGTCTTCCGGAACTCCGGCATCCAGAGCTTCCGATCTTATCTCGTCATAGAGAGAATAATGCGCGGCTATCAGATAGTCATACTCCTTCTCCCTGTTTTTCAGATAGTCCGTATCATGGGTAAAGGTGTCAAAGAACGGTTTATCCTTTTTTGCAGGGTCCTTATCTATTGCAAAAACCACCTCGGCGCCGGATCCTTTGATCATATCATAGATAAAGCTTCCGGATAGCCCAGTGCCCCAGATCACATACCTTTTTCCGGGCTTTATTGAGGATCGCTTCCACCTTGTGTGTTCATCAATATCCTTTAATTCTATTTTTTTATTCTCTATCCACATACCGGCAATTTCATCGAAGCTCCCCGTATACGCGATCCTGTCAAAACCAAAGCGCCTTAATGAAAGGGCATTTTTATTAAAAAGCCAGTACCCGCTGCCGTGATGCAGGGTTCCGGGATTAAGGATACATTTTTTAATAAGATTGTCTGCTTCCGCCGTGTCCGCATCCTCTCTTTCTTTAAGTAGTATCCAGTCATCTGCACCGGAAAGCACCTTATTTAATTCCCTTCCAAAGCCCTCTCCGTCCTTTATATGGCAGACCGCATAGGAATGAACGAACAAAATGGAATTACTCTCGTTAAACCTGTCCTCATAGTGTTCAATATAGGGCTGGGAAGCGGAAATATCCGAAAATCCTTTGATCCCCTGCTTACTTTCCTCAGCGATCTTCCCGTTAATGATCTTTACGGGATTTGTCTTTCCTGAAAGAAACCCCGGGCTCTTTATTTCCTTCAGCATTTCATAAAGCGTGGGGGATACATCATCTATCCCGTCCTCCGCATCCCTCATAAAGGTATCCAGTGCAAAGCCGCAGATCTCACACCATTTAAGCTGGTCTCCGAATTCCTCCGGCTTTCTCTTCCACCACCCCGGCTCTATTTTCCACCCTCCGGGTCCGTCAAAAAGCATATCCAGGGCTCCCGCGATCTCACAGAAGAAAGCCCCCTTGGGGGTAACAGTCGCAGACCACTGGTTCTGTATCCAGCAATTATCCCGTATCGGGATCCAGTCCGCATCGGAGATCCCAAGATCCTTTCTGGAAAAGAGCCCCGGCTGGTGATAGGAGGGGTTGATATGGTCATTAAGGAACTGCACATTAAAGCAGTCCTGGATAAGCTCGTAATTCCTGTAGTAAGTCGCTCCCATATTTGACCAGAGTCCCGGTCCATGCATCCTGAATGAACCGTCCTCAAAGTGAACATGGGATTCATATTCCCTTCTTCTCACTTCCTTTATGAATTCCTTCTGTGGATAAACAAGGCGGTTCTCCTCTTTTCTCTCACCGAACTTCTTCCTGAGGTAACCCACAAACCTTTCAAATTCGGGATGGAGCGTGGGTTCGCCTCCCATCACCCCCGTGATCCCCTTATATCCGTCAAGCGAATCCACTGCCCTCTTAAAGGTGTCAAAATCCATAAAGAAGGACTTCTTATGATTCCCGCAAAAGCGCGTACAGTTACTGCAGCGCTTATTGCAGGCATTTGTAATATCTATCTGAATTATCTGCATATCGGATGGTGAACGCATTATAACACTCCTTAAAACACTCTTGTTGACAAAAGTATATACTTAAATATATACTGTCCTTGGAGGTGATATTATGGAAATTGCAAAAATCTTTTCCAATGGCGGAAGCCAGGCTGTACGTCTTCCAAAAAACTACAGGTTTGACACATCTGAAGTATATATAAATCAAATCGGTAATGTGGTAATGCTCTTCCCCACAAATGACAGATGGCAGAGCCTTCTCTCAAGTCTTTCCCTGTTTACCGATGATTTTCTTTCAGAACCTATCGAGCCCCTTCCCATTGACGAGCCGGAGGATATCTGATGCTCCAATACATGCTGGACACAAATATAGTAGCCTATGCAAAAAACAGAAGGCCGCCCTGTGTATTGGAAAAGCTTCTTCAACACGACCCAGCTGAAATATGTATCTCCGCCATTACAATGGCCGAGCTGGACTTTGGAGTATTCAACAGCTCTGACCCGGAGAAAAACCGCATTGCCCTCGTTATGTTCCTGTCAGGTATTACCGTACTGCCTTTTGAAAAGGCCGCATCTCTCGAATACGGACAAATCCGGTACTATCTAAAGAAAAACGGAATACTGATCGGTGGAAATGATATGCTAATTGCTGCCCATGCCCGGTCACTTAATCTGACCCTAGTAACCCACAACACCCGCGAATTCTCAAAGGTGCCCGAATTAAAGCTGGAGGACTGGGCGGAAGCGTAAACGAATACTTGAGCCTGAGCCTCCTTTATCTATAGTACTGTCCAACTATCCGGGAGTATTGACAAAGGATCCTTGAGCCTCATCCACTTTCTGGGTGCGATCACGATCTTATCGGGATTCTTGTTCAGCCAGGCACCCCACCAGCTGAATGTACTGTTTGCTATAATATTATGTCCGGATGAAGACATAATATTCATCTCCTCATAATCAGTATATTTCCCCGATGAAACCATCAGATATTTGGCGGGAAGCTCGATATTTTCCTTAACCCACCCGATATCATCTGAAAAAAACAGAAAATACGGATCTTTGAGCATCTCTGACATCTTTCTTATGGCATTATTCTGATATGCCGGAGGAAGTGTATAATCAATAGATTTATAATCACCCCTTCTGATGTGAACAGAGACCGTTTCCCTTGTATCCAACAGCTCTTTTATGTCATTATCAGGCTCAAAATCCCTGACGAGTGTAAACTCCTTCAGAATAATATCCCTGTACTCAGAAAAATACCTCTCATTCTGAAAGAAGCCATGAAGATAAGCATCTTCCTTAATGCAGTACATATCAGGGTTAAACCCCTCATTTGTTTCTTCATAATAATAAGGGTGAATGAGCCTGCGTGATGAAAGCTCATATTTTAATCTTTCATATGAATTGCTTCTTTTCAAAAAAGCATATTTCTTCTCCGGATCGATTAACCGGGGCAATGAAACAGAAAAACATCCCAGAGCATAATCTCTTAATCTGCCTTTTTCCAAACGATTTCTGAAAACTCCGGGATGGTCAATATATACTTCCTGCCCTGTTCTCTCCTTAAGTGCCCTTGCATATGCATACTGGAACATCTGGTTACCCATTCCGCCCCAGATCCTCACTGTGATCATCTGTTGTTCTCCTGGAGCATCATAAGGTATTGTGTAAGCATCTGAAATCGTTTGTCTTTATAAATAATCTTATCCTCTGTTTCTGACATAGATCTAAAAATCAGCTTCTCGACAAGTGACCCAAAAATAAGAACCCCGATTATAAAAAACAACAGGTGCCATAGTAAGAAAACAATAGCTTTATCTTGCAAAGTAATGTTTGTACGTTTCATTTATCACCTCTTCAAGGCTGATTGCTTTTCCGATATTCAGTTCTGAAAGCTCTTTCTTCACATTATCAAAAGCGTTGATATCTGTCACAACTACAGCATCTACATACGAAAGAGGCTCTCCCGGTTTATGTATTATAATATCAGAATAGGTATTGTCGGCATTTCTATCTATAGCATATTTAATATCTATCTCTGAACCGTAAAGATCTCTTTCCAGGCATTTCCCAAGGGTCATCATTCCATATATCGCAATGCTCCTGATCCCCCGGTCAGAAAAGAACTCCGATACATTCCTGTCTATTTGCCGGAGTGAACACCACTTTGTCATCAGTCTCTGAAACCGGTCAAATTTATCCGCTCTGTCCCTATATGTCCTATACCGGGATCCATATAATTTTTTCCAGAAGAGTGAGCCTGCCACGCCTCCTGCTATAAGCGCGGGAAGAGAGCTTAAAAGAATAGATTTGATTTTACTCATCTATAAAAGTGGTTTTTCGATATCATCGTCGTCAACCACATTTCCTTCCTAAAACTATTTAATGTGTTTCTGTCATATACCTCATTGTATCCCGGATACACTTCTTCTTTTCATTGTTAAGCTTCCGATACATCCAGAGCACATTTTTCTCGCTTGACAAAAGCCGTTCTTCTTCGTCTGATCCAAAAAAAGATAATCCGGCGTCGTATCAAGAAACTCACATATTTCATAGATATGTTTCAGATAAACAAAACTACCATCATATTTCCATTTTGATATTGCCCCAGACGATATCTTCAAATCAAGTATTCTCGTAACAGTCAAATCATCCGCTATCGGATAAATGCAGCGCCATTTTTCAATGG
>CAMVGV010000078.1 GCA_947167135.1 uncultured Lachnospiraceae bacterium | reverse complement strand
GGCTTGAGGCGGGTTTAAGATTCAGTTATCAGCGTCCGGACTGTCAAACTTCCGAGAAAGTCAGAACATATTCTCCTTCTCCAACTCTTGAATTTTCAAGGAAATTTGAGATAATAAAGTAAAATTATATAACAGTACAAATCCGGCACCTCAAGCTTGTGATCATGTAAGACGCGTGAGGTACAATGCTTCAGCGATCACGGTGACCAGATCTGAACCCGGAGATGATTTTAAGGACATTCAGGAGTTGTATGTGGTGTATCTAACAGAAAATGACTTCCTGAAAGGTAAACAGAACAATCTATCACGCCGCAATGACTGTAAGGGAAACCGGAGAAGTTCTGGAAGATGGGCTGCATGAGATCTATGTAAATACTGCCTATAATGATGGCAGTAAGATTGCAAGGTTGATGACTCATTTCAAGGAGACTGAGGTCAACGACCCGGAATTTCCGGAGTATAGCAGAAGGATGTATTCCCTAAAAAACGATCCAAAGGAGGTGAGGAAAGTGTGTAAGCTTTTAGAAGACTATGGTACATTGAGGGAAAGAAGAATTACTTATGAATATATCGAGTCAGGGATGCTTTCTATTGAAAACGCCCAAGAGAAGCTCCACATGACCGAAGCTCAGATTTTGGAAGACATGGAAAAAGAAGGCTACAAAGTGCCAGCTATGGCGTAAAGACCAAAACTGCTTATTCCACAAAGAAAAGCTCCTTCGGGGGCTTTTCTTTATGCCTTTAAACCAGAATAAACACACTTCCAGTAATAATCCAAAATAGGTGTGTCTATCTGACCCGAAGGCTCTTTTATCTGCTAAAACACAGTGATTTCAAGGGTTTAGGACTATGTTGCGTTTACCTTGGAAATCTTGCTCCCTAAAGTTATTTTACATTCTGTCCGATATAAATATCGACCATACAAAAACAATAGTTTTCCTTCCTTTACAAACATGCAGGGACAGCATCAATCTTTTCACAGGGACAGTTTTCTGAAAGAAAGGTTGCTGCTGTTTTTGTATTCACGGAAATGCCGTGTCATTCCTGACGCCTGCTGTCAGTCCTGACGCACACTGTCAGTCCTGACGCACACTGTCAGTCCTGACGCACACTGTCATTCCTGACGCACACTGTCATTCTGAGCGAAGCGAAGAATCTTAAAGATCCTTCGTCGCTTCGCTCCTCAGGATGACATTAGGCTCAATCACTCAGGATGACATTGGGCTTAATCACTCAGGATGACATTGGGCTTAATCACTCAGGATGACATTGAGCTTAATCACTCATGATGACATTGGGCTTAATCACTCATGATGACATTGGGCTTAATCACTCAGGATGACAGGCATCCGATCTTTACATTAAATTAAGGAGGAAAATGAATGAAGATTGCAGCAGCAAACGTTGAAATGAGCTCCGCCCATTTTTTACGGAGCGAAACAAGGGAGTCCTTCCAAAAGGGCACGATAACAGGCGGGCTTTTCAATGAAGAGGTTCTTAAGAATTTGGACCGGAAGGGTATCAGTGATGATAATAAGGAGGACCGGGACAGCTTCGAGCTTTCAAAGGAGGAGGATTTTGACAATACCTACTCCTTTAGCCCCTCAACAATGCGGAAGCTTGGGACTCAGAATGAAAGCAGGGCTCTTGCGGAAAATGAGATAAAATCCCTCCACCAGATCCTTGTCCAGGAGATAATCTCATTTTTGGAAAAGCTTTTCGAGCATAAGTACGGCTCTGCTTCCTCTCCGCTCTCCGAGGCGCTTAATACCATGAAGACCGGCTTTTCCGGCGGGAGCCTTTATTTCGTAAGCTATGAGAGGCAGGAATACTTCCATCACGAAGAGGAGGCTACAAACTTCAGCGGCAAGGGGCAGGCTCTTACAGAGGACGGCAGGACCATTGATTTTGATCTGTCCTTCGGCGTTTCAAGGAGCTTTTCCGAAGAGATAGGGATCACCACAGGAAAGATGATCACCCTTACGGATCCCCTGGTCATCAATTTCGGGGACAGCGCCATATCGGAGATATCGGACCAGACCTTTTTCTTTGACATTGATTCGGACGGAACAAAGGATGAGATCCACTCCCTCGGAAAGGGTTCCGGCTTCCTTGCTCTCGATAAGGACGGAAACGGTAAAATAGACAACGGGAATGAGCTCTTCGGAACAAAGAGCGGGGACGGCTTCTCCGATCTTGAAGAATACGATAAGGACCATAACGGCTGGATAGATGAAAACGATGAGATTTTTGACAGATTGAGGATCTGGTGCCGGGATGAAAACGGAAATGAAGCCCTTATGACCTTAAAAGAGGCCGACGTTGGCGCGATCTTCCTTGACAGGGCGGATACGGAGCTTACAAGACGCAGTATGGACATAGACTCCGGCTTCGGTGTAAAGGGAGTCATCAGAAAAACCGGACTCTTCCTTAAAGAGTCCGGCGGTGCGGGTACTATTCAGCATGTGGATCTTGCACGGGCAGTTGAAGCGTAGAATCCGGATGATCTCTTACACCGATACCTTCACCTTGTGATCGTACCACTTCCCCTTTTTCCCGAGGAGTGCAAGATCAAATTCCTTATCGAGGTATGGCACGGGAACGTCAAAGCCGTTAACCTCTTCCGTTGTACCGTCGGAATAGGTGACGGTATCGTTTGTGGGCTTCAGGGTTTTATCGCCGCTCTTTTCAGCGTCGGAAGCAAGTCCCGGATAGAGCTCCAAAATATTTTTTGAGGTAAGGGAAATATGGATCGTCATCTTACCATCCTTAACGGTTAAGGTTCCCTTGTCATTATATGCTTCATTTACGTGAAACATAGAATTGTCTGTTTTGAAGACAGCTTCATATGTTCCGTCGGAAAGGGCGGCTGCACTGCCGCCCTCCTTTTCCGTTGAAGGGCTGACCCTTGCGTCCTCCATGGCCTTTGAAGCATGGGACACATAGATCTTCTGTATATCAGGGATCTCACCCAGACCCGCTATTTGTGAATCCACACTGTCAAAGGCGCCGGAGGAAAGGAACATATTCTTCCAGGAATCCTCTTCATCTCCCGCCATGTCATTATTTGCATGGTCTCCGGCCACCACCATAAGGGGACGAAGGATAACCTTTTTATAACCCTTATCCTTTACAGCCTCAATAACATTGCTGCATTCCGTATCCTCCGGCTCGCCTTCCACGGTTCCTATAAATACATTATCGTACTTTAGCTCCTTCATCTGAGTGCTCATCTGGTCGTAGGCTACTCTTGCCCTGTGGCTTGTTCCATGACCTATAAATACAAAGGCCGTGCCGTCCTTTGCCGCAGCGTCAAGGCTCTCATACCCCGCAAGGGATACGGCCTCCGCAGTAACAGCTTCTGCCACTGCCTTTTTGTCATCATTTACGATCGCTGCGTCATCCGAAGCCTCCCCGAGAAGGGGCTCGGATATCATCACCTTCTCAAAGTCGCCGGAATGAGCCTCAACAGCAGCAGTAAGCTCATCATACTCTGCACCGTGCATTAAGTGTGTAGGCTGTATTAAAAGGTTCTTTACTCCGTTATCCTTAGCTCTCTTTAATGCCTGCTCGACGTTATCTATCTTCTCACCGTCACGGGCAAGTATATGATTCATTATGATCTGCGATGTAAATGCGCGTCTTACAGACCAGTCGGGAAAGGCTTCGGCTAAAGCCTTTTCAATGCCTCCTATGGTGGCCCGGCGGCTGTCATTAAAGGATGTGCCGAAGCTTACCACCAGTATCTCATTTTCACCGATACCATCCTGATTCAGTGGATCGTCCTTTGAAGCATCCCCGGTATCCCGTCCGAAATAGTCCGGATCTGCATACTCTCCTTCAACCAGCTCCTTCTCCTCATCCGAAAGCGCGTCCCAGGCTTCCTTTGCCGCCCTGCACTGCTCTTCTGTCTTTGGGGTCCACTCCTGGACATAGATAGAATCGATCAGATCAGCAACATTATCTGCTGCTTCTGTTTCTGCCGCCGCAGCACTCTCAGACGGAGCCGCTTCCTTTGTTTTGTCAGCACCCTCAGCGGCAGCCGTTTCTTCCGTTTCGGCAGTACTCTCATCCGGAGCCTTTTCTGCAGCTGTCTCCTGCGGTGTACTTCCCGCAGTATTCCCGCAGCCGCATATCATTACGGCACATAAGGAAACTGCCAATACAATACTAAAAAACCTTGCTTTCATTTTACCAGTCCTCCCGTGGTTTAATGATTTACTCCAAAGAGGCAGGTCTCCTGACTTACAGTGTATTACGAACGATTCTTCCCTTCCCGAATCCTTAGAAGCTGTTCAAATGTGAAGATTATTTATGAACAGATCCCTTGGATCCAGTGGCAAATTTAAGAACGCCCTTACTGATCACAGTGACGGGTTCGTACAGGGCTTTCACCTGTTTCCCTATTCTCCTTCCGGAAGCGTATATTTTCCTTAATCTCTCAAATGACACGCTCCGGCCGGCACCTCCTTGAAAACTACGATAATAGTTACATTACAAACACGTATTTTAGCACAATTCAGTTTTTTATAAAAGAAATCCCCTTCTCATCAATATCATAGAGTTCCATTACGAAGCTCTCCGTAAATACCTCCTCTGATTTTCCGGAGCGGAAAACCTTCCCGTCCTTAAAAGAGATCATTCTGTCCGATATTTTTCCCGCAATAAAAACCTCATGTATCGACATTATGACAGTGAGCTTCCTTTCACGGCAGAGACGCTTAATTATATCAATAAGCTCCAGCTGGTATCTTATATCCAGATATGACAGGGGTTCATCCATTATAAGAAGCTCCGGTTCCTGTGAAAGAGCTCTCGCAAAAAGTATCCTCTGCTTTTCGCCGTCGCTCATATCATTAAACAGCTTATCCGAAATCCCCCCGGTTCCGGTAAGTGAGATTACAGCGTCAACGACACGCTTATCATCGGGGCTTAAAAAACCGAATCTTCCGGTATGAGGATACCTGCCCGACTCTATGACTTCCCGGCCGGTCATATATTCCGGCTTTATCCTGTCGGTTAGAAGAAGCGAGATCTTCTTTGATATTTCTTCACCGCTGTATCCGGAAAGCTCTTTATCGTCAAGAAGGATACTACCACCCAGCCTGTTTAACTGCCCTGAGACCGTTTTTAAGAAGGTGGATTTCCCGGAGCCGTTCGGACCGGTCACGGAAAGTATCTCTCCCTTTTCAAGAGAAATATCTATGCCAGACACCACTGCCCTGCCCTTATATCCGATTGACAGATCACGGGTCTTAAAAATCATGACGGATCTCTCCTCCCTATCAGCATAAATATCACAACCGGAGCGCCGATTATCCCTGTTACCGTACTGATACTGAGCTCTACAGGGGAAAAGACCGTCCTGGCGATAAGATCACAAATCATTACAAACACCGCTCCCGATAGAAAAACGGCGGGAATGACAACTATGGTTCTGGAGGTATTAAGTGCCCTTTTTGTAAGGAAGGGTACCGCAACTCCCACAAAGGATATGGGACCCGCAAAGGCTGTGACGAGAGCCGAAAGAATGCTTGATAAAAGGATGATCACTACCCTGAAAAGACGTACGTTCACTCCTAAGCTCTGCGCGTAATCCGGACCAAGGGCAAAAGCCCCTATCGGCTTTGAAAAACAGCAGGTCAGGCCAAATCCGAGAAGCACAAAAACCGCTGCCAAAACCACATCCCTCCAGGATGTACCGGAAAAGCTTCCGAGAGACCAGCCGTGCAGATTCACTATATTGGAATCCTCTGCAAAATTAAGGATAAAATCGGTAAGCGCTGATGCCACATAGCCGATCATTATACCGGCTATAAGGAGCGTGGAATTATCCCTCACCTTTTTTGAAATAATAAGGATAAAGAGTGTACAGATAAGGGAACCCGCAAAGGATGCGGCTATAAGCCCCAGCGAAGAAAGAGCCGTAAAATACTTAAGTGAAAAAATAAGAACCGCCGCAACCGAAAGCTTCGCTCCCGAGGAAATACCGAGGACAAAGGGTCCTGCAATAGGATTATTGAAAAAGGTCTGCAGAAGATATCCCGAAAGCGCCAGTGCGCCCCCGAGAAGTGCAGCCATAAAGATCCTCGGCAGCCTGATCATCATAAGTATCGTGTATTCCTTGCTGTCCCTGCCGCCTCCGAAAATATATGAAAACACCTTATCGATCGGAATCCTTACATTTCCGGCGACAGTATTCACCAATGAGGCAAGGATAAATAAAAGTATAAGCACTGAAAAAACAACTGAAAATCTTTTCATTAATTTACTCCGGTACTGCGACCTCATCACGGATAAGGCACGGAAATCCGGCGCAGTAAACGCCAAAACGAAAAGAGCTTTGGCGTTTACTGTATATGCCTTAAAAACACCATATCATCCGTACTGCCCTTCAGCATTTTACTGATGTCCCCGGCTAAAAGATAAAGCCTGTCTGTTGACTGGTAAAACTCCTTTCCGAGGAGATAGACATTACCATTCTTTACAGCTTTAAGATCCTTTAATAGCTCCGACTTTGAAAGAAGTTCATTTAATGATGAAACAGATCCGTCTATTGTGGAATTATAAATAATATAGTCAGCATCCGATGCAATATCATAGAGGCTCTCCATCGGAAGTGTAATGGCCGTGGAATCCCCGGGGTTATCAGCCGCTTCAGAGAAAGCGTTTTCCCCTCCGCCCTGACGGATGAGATCCGTAATGTAATCCTCATCGCTCCTTATTACGGCAAGTCCGCCGTTATTGAAATAAAACAGAGCTACTCTCTTCCCGCTGCCGGCAATGCTTTTATACGAATCCAAGGCATCCGTGATCTTCGAAAAGACCCTTTCCGCCTCCTCTTCCCTGCCGAGTACAGCCCCATATGCATATATCCATTCGCTCTTTCCCGCTGCCGTCCCTTCATAGCTGGAATAGTCGGTAAAAACAGGGATTCCAAGGTTCATTAGCTGCTCCCTTATTTCCGGACTGTGAAGGATCATGGTAGACTCCACTGCAAGACCGCAGCTTCCCCGGAGCAGTTTTTCAAAGTCAGGCGCACTGTATTTTCCGGCATATTCCATACTTCCGCTTTCCATAGCTTTCTTCGGTGCATCAATATACCAGCCCTTCTCATCGGTTCCGGAAAAGCCAATACTGTCAACAGCCCCCAGCGCATCGAATAAAGACATTGCCCCTGTTGCAGCGACATAGATATTGCGGGGATCTTTTATTACCGTCACGTTTTCCGGGAGCTCGTCCGGCGCTTTTTCCCCCGGCGGAACAATAAGGTAAAGTGATCCGTCCGTAACTGCCACGATCCTGAATCCATCATTATAATAATAAACATCAAAGAATTCCGCATACTCAGGTTTCAGCCTTTTCTCAAAGCTAAGTCCCCGTATCTTTGGAGCATCACTGTCTGAAAAACCTGCAGCGGCCCTTGCCCTGACTCCGTCCCCTGATCCCTCACTATCCTCAGCCGCACCATCCCTCTTTTCCCTGTCCGCTTCCTTCGGATCCCCGGAAAGAAGTCCGGGAGCTTCCTCATTAAGGGAAATATAAAGACTGTACTCTATCTCATGAGGCGTTGACATTGCTGTGGTACAGCCCTTTATCGCAAATTCGCTGTCAAGAACCGCCGGTATCAGGAATGTAGAGCTCTTTTCCGTATAGCTGCCCTCATAAACCCTGTTATCCACCTTTACGTAGGAATAATTGGGGCTGGAAAAAGAAATTAATGCTTCTCTTTTCCCGTTATCAAGGATCACCTTCTCGCAGCTTATACTGACCCTGCCGCTCCCTCCCGAAAAGGAAAAGGAAGCAGGTGAAAAGCTGCCGGAGGCGGGCTCCTTAAAAAAACAAGACAACAAAAGTACGGCAGCTGAGAGGGCTGCCGTAATGATAGCATATAGTATATTTCTTTTATGCATGTGGCCTTCCGAATTCTGTTACCGTTCTCACATATTCCTCCGGAAGCCCGATATCAAAGCACTCCGCATCCGGAAGAAATCCGTTCATGCCGTATTTCTCCCGTACAGTATCCAGAACAGCCGTGAGACCGAATTCCCGACCTTCCGTTGGACTTCCGTTTTTTATAACCCTGTCAAGCTCCGAAAATACCTCCGGCGTCAGAACATATTCCCCGAAGGTAGCATAGTATTTCTTTTCCTTTCTGGAATTCATCACACCCAGATATTCGGAAGCATAGTCATTTGTCGGCTTCTCCACCATGGAATCCGCCTTTAAGATATTTTCTTCTTCATTATCCCAGACTCCATGCACTATGCCGTAATGAACCACCTTGTCGGAAGGCACCTCCATTAAGGCGATGAGAAGCTTCCCGGTCTCATAAAAGGCGTCCATAACCTGCCTTGTGGGATTCACATCATTATGTGATTTATAAAGGAAATCCCCGAGAGTCAGGAGTACCGGGTCGTCCTTCACAAAATCCCTTGCGAGATAGACCGCATGACCGAAGCCTAAGCGCTCCTTCTGGATAATATAGGTGATATGCTTTCCGAGCTCCTCTATCCTGTCTTCCATTGATCTCTTTTCATCCGGAAGCTTTGACATATGCTCCGAAGAAAGTGGAGTAAAGAAGGCATCGAATTCCGCCCTGTCCTCTTCTCCGATGATAAGTGCTATCTCCTCTATCCCCGAATCAATAAGCTCCTCTAAGAGTATAAGTATTGCGGGTTTTAAGAGTCCGTCCCTGTCGGGAACCGGCATGAAGCACTTTTTAACCGACTTGGTAGCCGGGAATACACGTGTCCCGAAGCCCGCAAGGGGAACTATTGCCTTCCTTATCTGCTGCCCGGGCTTTAAGGTCAGCCTGAAAGCAGGCATCCCTCTTTTCTTTTCAAGGTACTCACAGAGCTTCCCTGCATCGGTGTCGCTCTTTGCGAGAAACTGTACGGTACCATCCCCCTGGGAGCCCACGCCCTTTCCTCCGAAAACAAGCTTCCTCACCTCAGGATCACTTAATACCGAATGAAGCACCGGTGCCTTAAGCTCCGTACAGGCAGGAGCCACCTTTTTATCAAAGACATCCTGGGCTTCATCCATAAGCTCCCCTACCTTTGGGGCATCTCCCTCAGAAAGTGCCTTTATGACCTCTGAATTGATCCTTAAATTATCCGGTCCAAGTGCCTCCTGAACCGATCTGTCAAGGTCATTTTCCGCAAATGGATAGCATTTATTGAGATCCGCAAGTATCTTTATGGTATCCTTTGATGCCATAAGGTTCGCGATGACCCAGTAAAAGGTGGTGCCCACCCTTAAAGGACGGGAGCTTATCTCCACCCCGTCAAAGCCCATAAGTACAGGCTTCACACCGTAAGCACAGGCCTGATCGAGACGTCCGCACCTTGAGGGGGTCCTCTGTTCTCCCCGGAAAGCCGCCTGCATCTCACCCTGGACATTCATTTTCAGGTTATAAAGACGGTTAAAGGCACGTGCCACCAGAACGCATACCGCTGCAGAAGAGGAAAGCCCGCTTTTTAATGGGAGATCCATCCGGGTAACACTTATCTTTACCCCTCCCACACTGTAATTGTCGTTTATGTAGGAGGCGACTCCCGCCACATAGGAAAAGAAGCCGCCCTCCGAAGCGATGCTTATCAGCTTTTCCGAGTCCATTTCGGACCGGAGCTCCTCGCCCTTATAGAACTCCAGGTCGCTCCTCACTATGAATTCCTCGCACTTTTCGCAGACAGCATAGATTCCCTGCTCTATTCCGGTCACTACTGCCTGTCCCTTACACAGTGCGGAATTCGTACTTCTGTACATGCCTGCCCAGTCGGAATGCTCTCCGAAGAGGCAGAGCCTGCCCGGCACGAAAAGCTCTATGATCTTTCCCATTCCAAATTCTTCCTTATCTTTCTAAATCCTTAAAACGACATCTTCCCCGGTTCTGACAAAACATCATTTTGCTGCGCCCTCTGTCATCCTGAGGGCGTGGCAATAACGCCGTCAGTTAATGTCATCCTGAGGGCGCAGCAATAATGCCGTCAGTTAATGTCATCCTGAGGGCGCAGCAATAACGCCGTCAGTTAATGTTATCCTGAGGGCGCAGCCCGAAGGATCTTCTCACCCGATTTTATTATAGATTTCCTCAACTTTTTTCCAGTCGAGAACCTCCCAGAACTCCTTTACATAGTCGGCTCTAAGGTTCTTATACTTAAGGTAATAAGCATGCTCCCACACATCAAGTGCAAGAATTGGAGTTCTCCCCGTGCCTTCACTTATGGGATTATCCTGATTGGGGGAAGCGGTTACGAAAAGATTACCTTCCTTGTCCGCCGATAAAAATGACCAGCCTGAGCCGAACTGTCCTATAGCCGCCTTTGACAGCCTGTCCTTTACTTCATCGAGGCTTCCGAAGGCTTCATTTATCTTTTCTGAAAGCTTTCCCGAGGGAGCCTTTGCGGGATCCGGAGAAAGAGTAGAAAAATAAAGGTTATGGTTATAGTAGCCGCCGCCCTGGTTCCTTAAACCCTTTCTCAGGGTCTCATCGGAAATGCTGTTAAGGCTTCCAAGGATATCCGCAGCTTCCTTATCCGCAACTCCTGCCTTTTCAGAAAGCTCGTTAAACATCTTTGTATAAGCTGCATGGTGCTTCCCGTAATGGGTTTCCATTGTGAGCTTATCAATATGGGGCTCCAGTGCGTCCATTTCAAATCCAAGTTCTACCTGATTAAACATATGAATATCCTCCTTTTGTAATAATAATCGCAGGCGGCAATGCCGCCTGCTCTATTATACTACGTTATTATAGATATTTCATCCGGGTTCCGGTTCCAATGATTCCAAAAATTCGAGGATTCCTCTCCTGTCCCGGCCCGGCACTATCTGTCATCCTGAGGCCTTCATTATCTGTCATCCTGAGGGCTTCATTATCTGTCATCCTGAGGGCTTCAGACCGAAGGATCTTCCCCTAAGGATTCCTCTCCTGTCCCGGCCCGGCACTATCTGTCATCCTGAGGGCTTCA
>CAMVGV010000077.1 GCA_947167135.1 uncultured Lachnospiraceae bacterium | reverse complement strand
TTCGCATAACGAGAGTTACGCGAAAGTTCGCGTAATTGAGCGAAAGAAGCCTGAGATGCGTAAAGAGCCATATGAAAATATCAGGGCAGTTTGAATCGGTGGAGACTGCCGAAAACTACGCAATCATAAAGTCGTATATAGAAACCTGCCGCAGAAATAAGATAAATGAAATAGTCGCACTGAAACGCCTCTGCGAAGGGAATCCATATACAGTTCAAGCGATTCTCTCCAACGCTCCTCCCAAGTGAGCAACTCAATATCACAAGCATTAAGCGGATGCAACGATTCCCTCCGCTCTGTTAATAGTGGAAAAAAGCGTGAATAGTAACCGATTGTTTATGAGAAAGGTTGACATAAAATCTGGTTCCATTGACAAGCAAGTTTAATTCGTGGATAATTAAAAATCGCCTTGTATAATACAAAACGGGTACAAAATTAATTAGGAAGCTGGGGGAACATCATATGAATCATTCAAAACTGACACTTCTTGGACTCGGACTTGTGGGCAGATCCTTATTGAAGCTCCTGATCGGGGAGAATTATTTCCGGATAGATGATATCCGCGTGGTGGAAATGGATGAGGGATCTTTCGGGTATTTTGAAAGTCTTGGCGGAAAACGGAAAAATTTTCTGTGTCTGAAGCTGGACAGCAAATGCTATTCGGAGATATTTGGCCCCATGAAAAAAGGGGATTATCTGATCCGCCTGGCAGAGGGGAGCGACGATACGGTACTTGTTCGGGAATGTCTGGAAAGAGGGATTCACTATCTCTGTGCTTCGGACGACTACTTTGCGGACAGGCCCCTGGCAGAGACTTTTCCCTACAGAACGCACTTTTATCAGTTCAAGGAGCTGATCAAAGGCTCGAAGGGAGGGGCCACCTCCATCCTGCAGTTTGGGATAAATCCGGGGCTCATCAGCGTGTTAACAAAGAAAGCCCTTATGGATATCGTGGAAAAGGATGAGGGCGATTTTGTGACGAAGAACAGGGAACGGTTAAAAAGCCTTGCAGAGCAGGGGGATTTTCCGCTTCTTGCAAAGGAGCTGCAGGTGAGCGCCTTCATCGAGGCGGATCTGGACTCGACGCAGACGGATATTGAAGAAAAGGAAAATGAAGTTTATAACACCTGGAATGTGAATGATTTCTATGAGGAGATGAATGACCGGTCGATTCAGAAGCTCGGGACTCTTGTGTCCCTTGAAGAGCATTTGAACAGGCTGGCCGTCTCGCCGGATCAGATCTATTATTACAACAAACATGACGGAACACTCGTGCTGGATATTCCCGGAAAAAATCTGGAAACAAAAGCATACTCCGAAGGGGAAACCTTTACCGGCTGCGTGGATTCCCATGAGGAGCTGTTTTCGCTCCATGATTATTATACGATCAGGGACGACAAAGGGGAAATTGACTACGCGCCTTCCGTCATGTTTGTGTACCGCCCCTGCGACCTCGCAATCAACTCTGTCTGGTGCACGGACCCTGAGCTGCACCGGAAAAAACAGTATCGGATCGTCCCCATCACAAAGGACAGGATGACTGCAGGCACGGAGGCGGTAGGGATCACGGTGGAGGGGAAGAATTTTCGGCCCGTTTATGTGGGCGTTGCCCCGGTGTTTGATCCGAAAAGCCCGGAGACCCCTTCTGTTCTGGAGGTGTCGGCCACGCTCTATGCCGCGATGCGCTACATCGCGAATCACCCGGAGGAAGGAATATTGTATCCCGAGTACCTGGAAGTCAATGAGATGCTTTCCTATACGGAGCGATTCCTGCCGGTGATTTCCCAAAAGCTCGGATAGGCATATATCGTAAACGCATTTAGAAAATGCGTTTATGATAACGCCTCCGGCGAGGATCGCACGGGCGCACATCGGTATTTTGCTGCTTCGCAGCGTGCGCCCAGCGGACGGAAACGAATCAAAGTGCAGGCACTTAATTCGTTTCCGATACATGAATAAATGATGAATGTCTGCCTCTGCATTTTCATAGGGTTCACATCATAGTGGCGGCGGGGATGTATATCGCGGCGGCTTTTGCCAGGCTCACTTATTCTTACAATACCGCTTATGAGGAAACAAGCCGGATTTCCAACAGCGAGGATGGCCAGTTTCAGGTAAAGGAACCCCTGTCAGCGGATAAGGAACAGAAGCTGCTGGATGCCGGATTGACGATGGAACGTGCATTTTATTATGATGTGGAAATGGATGACGGCTCCGTGCTCCGGATCATGAAGGTCAGACAGAACATTGACAGGATCATTCTTGATTCGGGTGATCTTCCGAAAAAGGATACGAAGGCGGTCATGGATAAGTGTTATGCTTTCCATCACCGGGTAGGCGTGTCCGATGCGGTGTCCGTTGCCGGAAGAACCTTTCAGGTGACGGGGATCGGCTCCGTAACAGATTATGATTCACCCTCAAAGGGTATGGATGATTACAGCTCTGACAGCAGAGCCTTCGGTATCCTTTTTGTTACGCAAAAGACCTGGCAGGCATTTCTCGGGGAACTCGGAAGAAATACAAAGGAGATGTGTGTGTATGCTTACCGGCTGCCTGAAGGAAAAACAGATGACGAGATAAGGACATTCCTGATCCATGACCTTGGGGAAAAGGATAATGTCATTAAATTTATACCAAAAGAGAATAATAACCGTATCGGCGCTGCCAGAGATGATAATAAACCCTATTCGTTCGTGGGAGCAGTAACAGGGATCGGACTTCTGGTGATGATCTCCCTGATCTTCTACCTCCAGCTGCAGCACACACTCGACAGGGACAGTCCTTCCATCGGCGCCCTGCTGGCCATGGGCGTAAAAAAGAAGGATATCTATCCGATGATTCTTGTGCCTTATGCTGCGGCAGGGCTGATCGGCGGCCTGATCGGATTTGCACTGAGCAGGGTCTTTACTTTGGAGGAAATGGGAGGAAGTGAAGGCTATTACTGTATACCTTATATTCCGATGAAGACGAATATCTGGATCTTTCTTTACTGCGTGGTGATGCCTCCGCTCATCTGTACGCTGATCAATCTGCTGTTGATCAGAAGCAAAGTGTCAGGGCCTGTCGTGACGCTGCTCAATCCATCGAATGAAGCCAAAAGATCCTCAAAAAAATGGATCGTTCTGGCCATGCTGGCGGGAACGCTGCTTACCTCTTTTTTTTTATGGCAGGACGCGGAGTGGGGATGTATTGTACCACGGTGAAGGAAAGACTTCCGTGGGAGATCAGATTCCGATATGTGTATGAATTAAGCCGGGAAACGGCAGCTGTTCCGGAAGGGGCTACAGGAACATTTAAGCATATTTTTTCGCTGGAGGATCATGGATATATCCGGAATATACAATTTATCGGATTGGAAAAGAAGAGCGCATATTTCGATGTGGACCCGGAAAAGCTTCAGGGAAGCATCGTGATCAGTTTGGCTGTGGCCAGCAGATATGGACTTGGCGTGGGAGATGTAAATCGACGCTGCTTAACTGTATCGGAGCCCTGGAGGTTGTGGATGAGGGGGATATCCGGATCGACGGAAGGTCTGTTGTAGGGCTTGACAGGGAAAAACTGATTGATTTCAGGCGCGATAATATCGGATACATCTTTCAGTTTTATAATCTGATCCATGGACTGAATGTATGCGATAATATCCGCGTTGCCGAAAAGCTGACGGATGATCCCCTGGATTATGGGAAGCTTGCCGACGCCCTCGGGTTAAACGGGCTGGAAAGAAAATATCCGGCACAGCTTTCCGGCGGTCAGCAGCAGAGAGTGGCAATCGCGAGGGCCCTGATCAAGAATCCGAAGCTCCTTCTCTGCGATGAGCCCACAGGTGCGCTGGATTCCGCCACCTCACGGGAAACACTGATCCTGCTGGAGAAGATCAATGCGGTATTCGGAATGACCATTCTGATGGTAACCCATAATCAGGTGATCCCGCAAATGATGAAGAAGAATTTTGTGATGAAGGACGGAAACATCGTTGAGTCCGGCATAAATGAAAACCCGGTTCCCGCCGCTGAGCTGCAGGGACTGTAGAAGGAAGGAAGGAAAGATGAAAGAACGTTTTCAGAACATTTTCAAGCGTCTCATACAGATTCTGATCATTGCGTCCCTTGCATTTTCGGTGAATTATATCGTTGGCATCCTGTCTAAGGATGATTCCATCTGGCTGGGGGAAGCTATTCAGGTCACTGGATCTGTTTTTTGGGGGCCGGTCGTGGGGGGGCTTGGTACGCTGCTCAGCTCCACCGTGACGGATCTTCTGACCTATGGCAACCTGACAGGCAGTTATATGGATCTTTTTGAGGCATTAGCCATTGCCCTGATCGGTGTGATATACCGGAGGCTGAATCCGGATCTGGATAAGTTCGGCGTCCGGGAGATCGTGATATTCAACTTTGTCCAGATGCTGGTCAATATCGGCGTGTTGTATCTGGCAACGCCCCCTGTTGGAGTCATATTCTTCGGAGGTCTCTTTGAGGATATGTCGAGGCAGGATCTGGCCGTATCCATGAATATTCTTGGTAATACCACCTTTTCCGAAATTATTTCCATTGCGCTCGTTGGAACGATTCTGATAGCGATATGTACGCTGATCAGGAAGAGAAAAAAGGAGGAAGGCAGCTTTTCAGCGGCCCTGCATTCCATTTTCAAGGTTGACTTTCTGAGCGGGGAATACAGAGGCCGTGCTGCCAGGTTTACGATCGGGATCTTGCTTGCCGTCGTGTTGACGATGATCGACGGAATGGTTTCAGGGCATGTTCTGGGGGCAGATGCCCTGGCGGCCACTTCACTGATGTTTCCCATTACTTCCTTCAGCGCCTTTATGTCAATGCTCTTTACCACCGGATGCTCAAATCTTTGCGCCATCGCAAAAGGTGAAGGGGATTACGAAAGGGCGAGAAGGCTCTTTTCCCTTGGTCTTTTTACTACGATCTTCCTGGGCGTTATGCAGATGCTGCTGTTTCTCTGTATAAAGGATTTTTATTTCGATTATTTTACCGCCACCCAGACGATCCGGAGCTTTGCCGAAGATTATTATCAGTTTTATGTCTTTGTACCGCTCTTTATGGGGCTGGCCATCTTTCTGGCTGAAATGGTCGACGCTGAGGGAGATGATGTGCTTTCCACCCTCGGATATCTGATCTCTTTTATCGTGAATGTGGGCTTGTCCATTGTGCTTGCCCAGTTCATGGGGATGGGAGGCCTTGCCCTCGGTACCTTGCTCAGCTACATCAGCTATCTGCTTGTGATTTCTATTCATTTCCTGAAAAAAAGCAATACCTACAGGCTGCGTTTCTGGTTCTCCTTCCGGGATCTTTTCAGCTTTGCAGAGCATTCTTTGAGAAGCAATATGCAGGGCTTATGCATGTTTGTGGCCTCCGTCGCCTTTACAAAAGCCATTCTGCTCTTTTGGGGAAGTGAGTATCTCATCGCCAACACGGTGCTGTGTGCAATGCTTGAGGTATACGAAATGATCAATGGTCCCTCTGAGGCGGCGGAGTATCTCTTTGCCACCTATACCGGGGAAAAGAACAAAGAAGGAATGAAGCGTCTTTTTTATGAAGCCTTAAGCATCTGTCTTTTTGCAGGCGTGGCGGTTGCTTTTCTCCTGCTTCTGCTGCCGGATACGATCCTTCTGCTTTATGGCATTGAGGATACGCCCCTTCGCACAGAGCTGATCAAATGCATCCGGTACTGCGCCATCGGAACCATCGCCGCCGCTGTCGGAGGCTTTTTAAGCGATTATTACGGCAATACGGGGAAACCCCTGTGGGGCTGTATGATGGTAATCTTCCGTACGGCGCTTTTCCCCGGCCTGTTCTGCGTGACCTTCTGTCTGGATGGAGGGATCGTAATGATGGGGATCGGCATGCTGCTTGCCCAGATCTTTGCCGTGGCGATCTTTTACGGCTTTGTCCTGATCGTGAAGGGCGCGGAGAGTATCCCGCTTATGCTGGATGATCCGGATTATGAAAAGGTAGAGATGAATTCCTTTACCTATGAACAGGAGGAATACGAGCGGCTCGGCGCCTGGATAAAGGACCGCCTGAGTGCGCGGGGTATGGAGGAGAAGAAAACAGAAGAGATCCTTGCGCTCCTGCTTGCCCTCTGCAAACAAACAGAGGAGAAAAACGGCGGGAAAAAGGTGCTGGGCGAGTGTGTGATCAGGCTTCTTGATAAACCCGAGATCATCCTCAAGGATAACGGGGAGCTGATGGAGCCGGAGATTCAGGATGCGCGCCTTCGTTATGATGTCCTGATGGCCCGCAACAGCAATAAGATCAGTATCGCGTAGCAGATTTGAAAGACTTTGTATATCATATGGTATGTGAAAATGGTACGTCAAACGTTCTTGCTATTCAGGATAAGCTTATAAGGAAAGGAGTTTTATGAGATACATAGAAGGTGTAATGAACTGGTGCAGGAAAGCACCGGAGAAAACGGCATTAATCGATGTGGCAGCGGACAGAGCGATGTCCTATGGCGAGCTGGATGAACTGACCGCAAAGGTGTACGCGTATCTTTCGGAGAGGGGCATCGGCAGGGAAAGCTTTGTGATGATCGCGCTTCCCCGCGGGATTGGTACGGTGATTGCGGCCATCGGCGTGTGGAGAGCAGGGGCGGCTTATGTGATCGTGGAGGAAGGAACACCGGCCGAAAGGAAGGATTTTATCTATCAGGACTGCGGCTGCCGCCTGCTTCTGAACCAGGAGGTATTTGAACAGATTCAGCATACTCCCAGGAAAGAAGGCTATGCCGAAACTGATCTGCATGACGCGGCCTATGTCATATACACCTCCGGCACGACAGGAAACCCCAAAGGCGCGATCCATGAATACGGCACACTGGAGGATAATCTTTCCCACTTCAAACATGATGGGAAATATCTGATGGGAGAAACGGACAGATTCCTGTTAGTCACTCCGTTTTCCTTTATTGCGGGAACCATGGCGATCAATCTGATGCCGTATCAGGGCGTTACGCTCATCATAGCGCCTCTTACCGTGGCCAGAGATCCGGAAAAGCTTCTCTCCTGTATGGCGGATCACAGGGTGACCGCGACCTTTTTTACCCCTTCCTTGTTGAAGCTGAATCCCAGGTTCCATCCGGAGCTGCGGACACTGGTGCTTTCCAGTGAGGCGGTAGAAAATGTCTACAGGGACGATGTGGCTATCTATAATATCTATGCCCAGTCAGAGACCGGTTATATGGTGACCGTATTCAAAATAGACAGATCATATGAGCTTACCCCTGTGGGAAAGCCGCAGTGCCCGGGCCGTCAGGTGTTTATCCTGAATGATGACGGAGGTGAAGTGCAGACGGGCGGGATCGGAGAGGTGTGCTTTGAAAACCCGTATTTCAGGGGTTATATGAACCTTCCGGAGGAAAATGCCAAAGCCCTCCGGGGAGGCGTCTATCACTCCGGCGATATGGGAAGGCGGCTGCCGGATGGCAATCTCGTGATCCTGGGACGGGATGACGATATGGTCAAGGTGAATGGCAACAGGGTGGAGCCCGGTGAGATCGAGAAGGCCATGAAGGATGTTCTCCATCTTTCCTGGGCTGCCGTCAGAGTCTTTACGGATGAAGAAAGGGTATCCATCTGCGGCTATTATACGGACGATATTGCCTTCAATCCTCTTGAGGCGAAGCTTAAACTGAAAAAGAAGCTTCCCGATTATATGGTTCCCACTAATTTTATCAGGCTGTCTGAGATTCCGTTAAATGCAAACGGAAAGCTGAGCCGCAAGGATCTTCCCCGGCCTGAGAGGACTGCAGGAACCGCCCCCTATACCGCACCGCGTGGTGACATCGAAAAGCGGCTGTGTGAAGCTGCGCAGAAGGTTCTTGGAATAGACCGGATCGGCGCTCTGGATGATCTGTATGCGCTTGGATTAGACTCGATCGGCGCCATAAAGCTTGTTGCAGAGTCAGGGCTTGACTATCTGACGACGGTGATGGTATTTGACGGCATCACGCCCGAAAAGATTGCTAAGATCTATCAGCAGGAAGCATCCTCAGGCGGTCTGGAAATGCTCAGGGAGTCAGAAGCTACAGCACGGATGCGGGCGCATCCGCTGCTAATGGACCAGCTTGCCGCCTTTGACTGGCAGCTTAACGCACCTCATTCCACGATGAACAATTGTGCGCTGTTCTACAGGCTTGGGAGTGAGGTGGACCTGCCCCGCCTTGCAGCCGCATTGGAGAGGGTGCTGAAGGCGCATGGCGTATTCTCAACCGTTCTGGCATTTAATGAAGACGGAGAGCTCGTGCAGAAATATGCGCCGGATACAGATAAGAAAGTGGTTGTTGAGAGGATCACGGAGGCGGAGCTGGTGGACCTCCGCGAGCATCTGATCTACTATTATAAGCTGATCGGAAGTCCTTTTTTCCGCTTCCGTGTCTTTGAAACGGAAAGGGGAGGGTATCTGTTCATTGATATGCACCATTTGGTGGTTGACGGCATCTCCAAGGTCATTCTGCTGAAGGATATTTCCGACAGCTATGAGGGAAAGCACCTGAAAGAGGATCGTTATTTTTCCAATCTTTCAAGGCTGGAAAGAGCGTCTGAGCTATCGGCCTGCGCAGAAGCAGGAGCGTATTATACAGCCCGCGAAAAAGCCCATGAATGGAGCAGATATCCCAGATTGGACGGCAAACCCGTATTCGATGGGGTGAAGTCCATATCCTTTCTGCTGCCTGTGGATGAAGCAGGCTTTGCAAAAATGACGGAGCTTTATTCCATTAGAAAAAACACCTTTATGCTTGCCGTATCCACACTTTCCCTGGCAGCGTATAATGACGCGGAACACATCTCAATGAAGTGGACCTATAACGGCCGGGAAAGCAAAATGGAAGAGGATATTGTGGGCATGCTGATCCGGGATATCACCTTTTATCTTGATCTGGAGGAAGGGATGACTTTGGGAGGCTTCCTGAAGGAGGTAAAGGATCAGGAAAGACTGGGGCTTTCCTATAGCAGATACCTCCACACTAATCCGGTCAGGGAGCCGAATATGAGCCTGTATGTGATCTACCAGTCAGAGCTTGGGGAAGAGGAAAACACTGTGCTGAATCTGACAGGAGAAGAGCTCCCCAATCCTGATAACACCATGGAGGAACTGATGGATATGGAAATCTATGATACGGAAGAGGGAACAGAGGTCAAGCTGTTCTATCTTTCTTCCTGCTATCAGGAGAATAGTATCCAGCGTTTTCGCCGTATGATCATGAAGTCCGCGGCATTGCTTATGCAGTATGCCGAAGAGCCCGGGCGGGAGATCGCGCAGCTTCTTTCTGTGATAAGGGAATAAGGAACTGTCACGAAATAACTGAAGAAGTTTACGCTTCGATAAGTTTTCCGCGGTGGCGGGTCTTTATGATGAGACCATACAGATCGTGACCTGCAGGGAAGATCTGCATTCCGTGGAGGACCTGAAGGGGCTGAGAGTCTGTGTGGGAGATGCCGGTTCCGGTGCGGAGTTCAATGCCCGCCAGATCCTTTCGGCTTATGGACTGAAATTTTCCAATATTCAGAAGGTGAATGCTTCCTTCGGGGATTCGGCCGCGGCGCTTTCGGCAGGAGCCATTGACGCCGCATTTGTCGTGGCCGGCGCGCCGACGAAGGCGGTGTCCGAGCTGGCGGAGAAGAACGCGGTTCATCTGATCGGGCTGGATAAGGAGCATATCAGCGCACTGCAGGAGCAGTATGGTTTTTATACGGAGACACTTGTCCCGGCGGATACCTATAAGGGTCTTTCCGGGGAGGTGGACACCGTTTCTATCAGGGCGACGCTTGTTGCGAATAACCGCCTCTCCGAGGACATTGTGTACGAACTGCTTGGCGGGCTCTTTGCCGAGCAGGATGCTCTGGCAAAGGGGGAGCCGAAGTTTTCCGGGCTTTCGCTTTCCGATGCGGTTAAGGGGATCAGCATTCCGTTTCATACCGGGGCGGCCAGATTCTACAGTGAGCAGGGCGCAGAGGGCTTCTGAAGCAGTGCAGACAGAGGCTCGCGTTGTGCTTAAGGTCGGGGTATGTCCTGTCGGATATGGCGGGTGCGGCTCCAATTGCTTTGTTCCGGCAGGTGAAACTAAATTCGCGGATATCTCCTGAGGCTGCCGCTTGGCGGCATTTCACGAAGAATATCGGATGACGGCGCTGCCGGATGGGAAAGGAGATCATCCTTTATGCTAAGTCTGAAAGAGCTGGATAACGCAGAGCTGGGTTATATCTATCGGGATTATATAATTAACACATTTCCGGACGATGAGGTGACGGTATGGTCGATGATCATGGATCAGAAGAAGAAGGGCATCTATCTGACCCTGGGCATCCGGGATCAGGAGAAGCTGATCGGCTATGCTTTTTTTCGCCAGGATTCCGGCGGGCTGGGTCTGCTTCTGGGAGACTGTTATTCCATTCTGCCACAGTATAGGGGGAGGGGATATACAGCCCGGGTATACAGGCTTTTAACGGAGTATTTTTCGGATAAAACCGCGATGTTTGTGGAAATCGAGGACCCCTTCAGGAAGGAGGATCCCGCGGAGAAGCAGCGCATGCTTGACCGGATGAAGTATTTTGAGAAAGCCGGCATGCGGGACGGGTTTGTTTCTGTCCGCTTGTGTGGCGTGGATTACAGGCTGATGCTCTTCCCGGTTGGCGGCGAGATCTCTCCGGAAAAGCTGCGGGAATATTATGAGCGAATCTATCAGGATGTGGTTGATCAGGATGAGCTTAGTAGGATTCTTTATTTCTATGAGGCAGCGGATCAATGATTTCAGATAACTGGAGTTCATTAAGCCCCCACCTCCGGTGGGGGCTTAATGAACTTCAGTTATCTGGCCTATGCATGCCCCATCTCCGTCTTTGACTTCCACGAAGTGGACCCGTCTTCCTTAATTACTTTAATGCTGGTTGATTTGTATTCATAAACGTAGAATCGTCCTTTTTGAGCCTTAACCATGGTGCCTTTGGGACGCAGAACACGAATTGCTTCAGGTACAGAATATTTACCCATCAGATCCTCTCTGTATCAACTACCTAACCTAGCTATATATTATAAGGTATTTTACGATGTTTGACAAGAGAAAAACCTTGAAAATACAGCACTTTTTAGTTTCGGAAGTTTGACAGTCCGGACGCTGATAACTGAATCTTAAACCCGCCTCAAGC
>CAMVGV010000076.1 GCA_947167135.1 uncultured Lachnospiraceae bacterium | reverse complement strand
GAGGTCTGCGCTTATTTACTGGCTTTCCTCGCGTTAAGACTGTCAAAGATGGGATAATACAACAGGTATTTACATCCCCTTTATGCACAAAAAAGGATGCCCTTCGGACATCCTTTTTGTGCGCAGGGGAAGAGGGATTCGAACCCCCGTGAACGGTTTTGGAGACCGTCATACTGCCACTGTATGATTCCCCTGTTTCGCCGCACAAGCGACGACTCATATGATTTTACTCTTAAAATGTATAAAATGCAAGCATAGAATTCTGTTGTCTGTTGTCTTTACAGGCATCCCCTGCAATTATAAAATGATGATGTCAGGGTCAAAACCCGATATCCAGATTGAAGCACAGCTTCTCCACAAGCATATAAAATGTATCCAATTCCTCTTTTGAAAAACCTTTCAGTCCTTCCTCCTGGATACTGGAATACAGATTGCCGACCCTTTTCTGGACACTCCTTCCCTTCGAAGTGATGTGGATGCATTTCGCCCTGCTGTCAATGTCATTCTGCCGTCTTTCTATGAGTCCGCTTCTTTCCATATGCTTAAGGGTTGAGGTGACAGATGCAGGCTCCTCCCTGAAATGATTTGAAATATCCTTCTGTATCGCCCCGTCATGATCGGAGAGAAAATAAAGAATATTCACCACCCCGGGAGTAAGCTTATTGTCCCCCATGCCGTTCCTCACCTTCTTCTTTATCAGGTTGTCCGCCAGATAGATTTTTGAAAGGATGTTTCTTTTCTTCATATGAAATCTCTCCAGCTCTCATCAACTATTGTTTTTACCTGCCCGGATCACCGCAAATGCGTATGCAAAGGAAAGTACCGCAGCAACGATGTAGCTTATGTTCCACGGGATATTAAAGCCTATCTTTGCATTCAGGATATAGGCGGAAACAACGTACATATAAAATGTTCCGGGAACGACGGCCATTAAATACGGCATCTTATTCCTCTGCATATAAACCGCTATCATAGTTAAGACGAAGACCACAGTGGTCTCGTTTGCCCAGGAGAAATATCTCCAGACGATATTGAAGCCTGCGGGGTTCCCCTTAGCCCAGACAAGAATGACCGCCACCACCGCAAATATTCCTATGGCTAAAGGCAGGGCCTTCTTCTTATCTGTCTGGTCAATATGCAGCGTATCACCCAGCATGAGGCGGATGGCACGAAGTGCCGTATCACCCGAGGTTATGGGAAGGATGATAACTCCGATTATGGCAATGATACCGCCTACGGTTCCAAGCATATCCTTTGCAATGATACCGACCACAAGTGTTGCGCTGTTCTTAACGGTATCCGCATCCACCAGACCGGATCCCAGGGCACCCATTGTGGCGGCAGCCCAGGTCATGGCGATAAAGCCCTCAATGATCATCATATTATAAAATACCGCCCTGCCGTCCTTTTCACTGGAAACCGTGCGGGATATGAGCGTTGCCTGGGTCGAATGAAAGCCGGAGCAGCTGCCGCAGGTCACTGTAACAAAAAACATCGGGATAAAATTGGTCTGAAAGGGATAACCTGCAGCCTGCGCATTCCAAAGCTCTGTCAGAGGATAACCCTTTGTAAATATACCCGCAAAAACACCGACGGCGGAGATCAGAAGAATGGCACCGAACAGGGGGTATATTTTCCCGATGATCTTGTCGATGGGTAAGAGGGTTGCAATAATATAATAGGCAAATATGACTCCGTACACGACCCAAAGCGATGGATTAGCTATAGACCCCTTCTGGGACAGGATCTGTGTGACGAAGAGATCCCCGGGGGTATAGATGAAAACAACACCCACAAGAAGCATCATAAGACTCACAAAAATATTATAGACAAGATAGATATGATTCCCGAGGAAACGGCGGACCAGCTCCGGTGTCTGCTCTCCCCTGTTACGTACAGAGATCATTCCCGTCATATAATCATGGAAAGCTCCTGCGATCACGCAGCCTATGGGAATCGTGATAAATGCGGCGGGACCGAAGAGGATCCCCTGTATGGGTCCGATGATCGGTCCTGTTCCCGCAATATTCAATAATTCGATAAGCGCGTTCCTCCATTTTTTCATCGGGACGAAATCCACTCCGTCCCTCAATGAGACTGCGGGTGTCGGATCATCGGTCGGCTTGATGATCCTTTCGCTTATCCTTCCGTATACTGCTCCTCCGATAAGAAGTAAAAAAAGTCCCAATACAAATGTGATCATTAATACTCATCTCCCATCTTTTTATTTCCTTGCACATTCAGAAGCACTGCCTCTGAGTATCTCTATGCCATGCGCCAGACTCTTCATAATGAAGCCAAGGCTTTCCTCCACGGCCTTCGGGCTTCCCGGAAGGTTAACTATTATCGTCTGTTTGCGTATCACCGAAACTCCCCTTGAAAGCATCGCGCGGTCGGTTAAATCCATGGATCTTGCCCTTAAATATTCGGCGATCCCCGGAGCATTTCTTTCAGCAACCTCCATTGTAGCCTCGGGAGTAATGTCTCTTACGGAAAAACCCGTGCCTCCGCTTGTGATTATGAGATCTGCTTCCCGGCCGTCACTTAAACGGATGAGCTCCGTTTTAAGCCTCACCTTATCATCCGGTATCAGCACCGTTTCGATCACCTCATATCCGTTTTTCTCCAGGATCTCACGGGTCTTTGGTCCGCTTAAGTCCTCTCTTTCCCCTTTTGAAGCCTTGTCGCTTAATATCACTACGGCAGCCTGAAAGGGTCTGTTGATATCGGGATATTCAAGTGAGATAGGATCTCCCTTTTTGATGGTCCCTCCCTTAAGCACCTCGGAAAAGATCCCCTGATGCGGCATTATGCACTCACCCATTTTGTGGTATATCTGACAATGCGTGTGGCACTCCTTTCCCTTCTGTGTCACCCTAAGCTTAACGCTGTCGTCACCCTCTCCTATGGTAAGGACCGTACCAACCGGAAGCTTTATGCAGTCTATCCCGTCCACCAGGATATTTTCCCCGAAATCGCCGTTTTTAACCCCGGCCCCCTTCCGGTTAAACTCATCCACACTGCTTCCAGACAGCAGGCTAACCTGCCGGTGCCATTTACCGGCATGGGCGTCTCCCGAAATGCCCTCGCCGGCTAAAAGCACTGCACTTTCAACCTCGCTTTTCTGGATACCGCGTTCCTTACTTACGCAGATCGCCCGGATACTGCCGGTATCGTTTTCCATAGTATATTTCTCCCTGCTGTTATGTACTTAATTTATTCTACGCTTACTCTCAAAAATCCTTCGCTTGCGCTCAGGATGACATATTCTATCCTGAGTGGTGAAACGTCAAATGATGGAATATGTCATCCTGAGTGGCAAAGCGGCAAAGGATGGAATATGTCATCCTGAGGAGCGTATGCGACGAAGGATCTTCCCGCCGTATTTAAGATAATACCCCATTCCGCAGGAATAAACAACAAAAACCACAGTGAATCAATTACCAAAAACTGATTATTAAGAAGATGATCACCATAATAAGATGAACATAGGAAAACATAAGCAATATCGCCACTATTTCCCTTAAGAAAGCATTGGGCCAGAAATACCACTTCGTCCCACTCCCTATTACCTGAGAATTCATAAGCCCCGCCCTTCTTGCCAGCATCCCGCTCCTCAATACATGGAAGTTTGTGGTAACTATCGCAACTTTTGCATCCTTCATCCTCTCATCGATTATCCTTTTTGAAAACTGCAGGTTTTCCCGGGTGTTTCTGGACTCTTTTTCCGGATATACCTCGTATTCCTCCGCACTGTGGCTTAGAAGATACATTTCCATAGCAGAGCCCTCGCTCATAGGTTCGTCCTTTCCCTGCCCTCCGGATGGCACATATATTACGCTTTTCCCGGTATGTATCTCCTGATCCCAGGCAAAGCGGATCGCCCTGTTTACCCGGCTCTTTAAAAGCGGCCTTACCTTTCCCTTTCTGCTTATTGAGCAGCCTAAGATGATCACAAAATCCCTGTCGAAGGAAGGCTCCGTCTTCAATACCGCATAACCTATGATACATATCGAAAGCAGCGTACACTCTCCGTAGCAAAGGAGGAGCCTGAAGAATACAAGTAACCTGTTCAGACCCCCCGGCATGGTATTAAGAGGCTGCCATATACAGTTTATTGTGATAAAGTATCCAAGGCTGAAAAGAAGCCCGAGGAAATTGCTCCTGCGGAAGCCCTCATGCTTTAAGAGCGAAGCGTTGCTAATACAGAGAAAGAGGCTTAAGAAGCTTATGGGTATTAGAAGTATCCTTGAGAACTGCCAGATAAAGGTGACTGCCGCTTCCGAAAGCGAGCTCCTTTCTGTTAAAAACGCCCCGGAAAAGAAAGATCTCCCTGTTATCAGTGCAAGCAGGAGTATTATGACACTGGTCATTGCGATATTCCTGTACGCAAAAGGATTTTTCCTGAAGGATCTTATAAGGAAGGAAAATAGTACGACACAGGCCGCTATAAGTATAATGTCAAAAAATACTGTTATCATGCGTTTCTCCTTGCAGCTGCCGGTGCTGCGTTGCACAGCCACTGCGGTTTGGATATAATGTAATGATACAAGCACCAAAAGTTCAAATGGCGTTTGAACTTGTTCAAAAAGCCATTTGACTTTGGGTGCCAAACAACACGAGCATGTAGCAATTTACGTAGTAAATTAGCGGAATGCGAGTGTTGTAGAATTGCGAGAGTTGCTGAAAGCAACGGAGCAATTCGTTGTATCAAAACAGTGATTCAGGACTTTGGGTGTTCGAATCAGGTAATGATACAAACACCAAAAGTCCAATAGGAAAGGTAATTATGCCCGCAATAAAATATGATACCATCCTGAAAAAATTAAGAAAAGAGATCGAATCCGGAAAATATGCCTTCGGTGAAATGCTGCCTTCAGAGAACAGACTTACCGAAAAGCATAACTGCTCCAGGAACACTGTAAGGCGGGCTGTAAAGGTGCTCTCCGACGAGGGCTATGTGCAGATCGTCCACGGAAAGGGTGCACTGGTTTTATACAGAAATCAGGACCAGGCACTTTTCTCCATAGAGGGAGTGGAGAGTATGAAGGAAGCGGCCCGGAGAAACGGTCTTTCTCTTAAAACAAAGGTCATCCGCTTTTCCGAGATCACTGCAGACAGCGAGCTGTCTCAAAAAACCGGCTTCGAAGAGGGAAGCAGCCTCTACCTTGTGCAGAGGGTCCGCTACCTTGACGGAGAGGCTCAGATCATCGACCACAATTATTTCCTGAAGGACGTTGTACATGACCTTACGGAGGAGATCGCCGAAAGCTCCGTCTACGATTATATGGAGCTCAACCTTGGCGAGGTCATTATGACCACCCGCAGGAAATATGCCGTGGAAAAGGCCACTGCGCTTGACAGGAAATATCTTGATCTGAATGGCTATAACTGCCTCGCCGTGGTTGAAAACCAGACCTTCAATAAAGAGGGCGTACAGTTTGAATATACCATCTCCAGGCACCGTCCCGACCGCTTCGTGTTCTATCAGCTCTCCCACCGGCGGAAGACCTGAGCCATGACATCCTGAGCGACTGCCTCCCTTGTCATCCTGAGGAGCGAAGCGACGAAGGATCTTCCCCCCGTATCCCTTGTATTTTTGCACAAATCGAGCTCCTTCGATTTGTGCTTATTTTCGTTCAAAGCTTTATTGACATGCTTGTATAAACAAGCTATGATGAAGCTGTCTTGAGACTTGTTTATACAAGTTGTATCCAGTTTGTACAGGCTGTTTCTTACGGAGGGTTTATCTATGGGAAAATTCATTGATGATGCAAAAGAGCTTCTGGAGGCGATAAGCGGCAGTGAAAACATCGTCGCTGTCTCCCACTGTATTACGCGTATGCGTTTTGCCTTAAAGGATCCGAAAAAGGCTGATATCGGCCGGATCGAAGCTATACCCAGTGTCAAGGGTACCTTTACCCAGGCCGGGCAGTTTCAGGTCATTATAGGAAATGAGGTTGCGGATTTCTATGACGACTTCACCGCTGTTTCCGGTGTTTCCGGTGTATCAAAGAATGAAGTAAAGAGTGCATCAAAGCAGAATCAGAATATAGTGCAGCGTCTTATGACCTCCATTGCTGAGATCTTCGCACCCCTTATTCCTGCTATCGTTGTCGGCGGTCTGATCCTCGGCTTCCGTAATGTCATAGACTCAATGGCTGTTTTCAACGGAGCGACCCTGGTAAGCCAGAGCCAGTTCTGGGCCGGAGTCGACCACTTCCTGTGGCTTATCGGTGAAGCCGTATTCCATGTCGGCATTCCTGTCGGCATATGCTGGACCATTATGAAAAAGATGGGCGGCACGGAAATGCTCGGTATAATCCTCGGTCTCACCCTTGTTTCGGGACAGCTTACAAATGCCTACGGTGTTGCTGCTGCCCTTGCCGACGGAACGATCAATCAGTGGGATTTCGGCTTCATAAAGGTGAATATGATAGGCTATCAGGCACAGGTTATTCCCGCAATGCTGGCAGCCTTTACCCTTGCTTATCTGGAGCGCTTCTTTAAGAAGGTGATACCCCAGATCGTACAGATGATCCTGGTTCCCTTTTTCAGTCTCCTGTTTTCGGTAATGGCAGCACACTTTATCTTAGGACCGATCGGATGGACCATAGGCTCCTGGATCTCCGCAGTTGTTTATGCCGGTATCAGCGGCTCCTTCCGGGTTATCTTCGGAGCAGTATTCGGCTTCTTCTATGCACCCCTTGTTATCACAGGTCTCCATCATATGAGTAATGCCATAGACCTTCAGCTGATAGCTGACTACGGCGGAACCATGCTCTGGCCTATGATCGCCCTTTCAAATATTGCACAGGGATCTGCGGTTCTCGGAATGATACTTCTCCAGAAGAACGACTTAAAGGCAAAGGAGCTTAATATCCCTTCCTGCATTTCCTGTTATCTCGGAGTAACCGAGCCCGCTATGTTCGGTGTAAACCTGAAGTATGTATTCCCCTTTATCTGCGGTATGACGGGCTCCTGCATAGCAGCCGTTGTAAGTACCGCTACCGGCGTTACGGCAAGTGCGATAGGTGTGGGCGGACTTCCCGGTATCCTTTCCATACAGCCCGCTTTCATACCCCAGTTCTTCCTTTGTATGGTGATCGCAGTTTTTGTACCCTTCATCCTTACCTTCATAATCGGACGCCGTAAGGGTATCGAGGGCGGAAATATCAGTGAAGCCGCAAAGTCTTCAGAACCCGCAGAGGCTCCTGCAGATGTTAAAAAGGCCCCCGTTGATTTCAAGGCCTTCCTTTCCGGAAAAACCGTTGATATAACGGAAGTACCTGACGAGACCTTCGCAGGAAAGATCCTTGGCGACGGTATAGCCATAGAGCCTACGGACAATGTCCTTGTTTCTCCTGTTGACTCAGTGGTCTCAAATGTCATTGATAAAAGTAATCACGCCCTGGGACTCACCATGGATAACGGTATTGAGATCCTCCTTCACATAGGTCTTGACACGGTTGAGATGAAGGGAGACGGCTTTACTATCCACGTAGCCGAGGGTGACAGGGTTAAGGCAGGTCAGAAGCTTATAAGCTTTGATCCGGAAAAGATCCGTTCCGCGGGACATCCCCTTATATCAATGATGATTATCACAGATGATGCAGGCTTTACTAAATTCAACTTTGACGCCGGGAAAGATGTGGGATCCGGCGAAGACACTATCGGCAGAGCTGAAATCTGAAAAAAGGAGCGGCTTAAATGACGGATTTTAAGAAAAGCACTGTATATCAGATTTATATCAAATCCTTCTATGACTCGGACGGTGACGGTATCGGGGATCTGAACGGCATACGCCTTAAGCTCCCATACCTTAAAAGCCTCGGTATCGATTATGTGTGGGTTACCCCGTTTTTCCGTTCCCCGATGAATGATAACGGCTATGATGTGTCCGACTACTATTCCGTGAATCCTGTATTCGGCACCATGGAGGACGTGGACAGGCTTATAGAGGAAGCGGATAAGCTGGGCATAGGACTTATGTTTGATATGGTCTTTAATCACACCTCAACGGAGCATGAATGGTTTAAGAAGGCCTTAAATGGCGATCCCGAATATATGGATTATTACATATTCCGTGACAGTGTGGACGGCCACGAACCCACAAACTGGGAATCCAAATTCGGAGGGAACGCCTGGAAATATGTTCCCTCCCTCGATAAATGGTATCTTCACCTCTTTGATAAGACCCAGGCGGATCTTAACTGGGATAACCCGCGTGTCAGGGAGGAGCTAAAAAAAGTTATCCGTTTCTGGAAGGAAAAGGGAGTTAAGGGCTTTCGCTTTGATGTTGTGAACCTGATCTCAAAGCCGGAGATCTTTAAGGATGATTCGGAGGGTGACGGGCGCCGTTTTTACTCCGACGGCCCGAGGGTTCATGAATACCTTAAAGAGCTGGTAAGAGATACCGGCATAGGCGATATGCTTACCGTGGGAGAGATGTCTTCCACCACCATAGATAACTGTATCCGTTACACCCGTCCGGAGGATAAGGAGCTCTCTATGTGCTTCAGCTTCCATCATCTGAAGGTAGACTATCTGAACGGTGATAAGTGGGCTTTGATGCCGCCTGATCTAAGTAAACTCCGGGAACTCTTAAAAACCTGGCAGGAGGAAATGGCAGATAAGGGCGGGTGGAATGCGGTATTTACCTGTAATCATGACCAGCCCAGATCAGTATCACGTTTCGGGGATGACAGGCATTACTTACGTGAATCGGCGAAGATGCTCGCAATGCTTACCCATCTTATGCGTGGAACCCCCTATATCTACCAGGGTGAGGAGCTTGGCATGACAAATGCATACTTTTCATCCATAGAGCAGTACAAGGATGTGGAATCCACAAATTACTACGATATACTCCTTAATAAGGGAATCACTGAGAAGGAAGCGCTTGACATACTCTCCGCGCGCTCCAGGGATAACGGCCGGACTCCCATGCAATGGAACGATGGGAAAAATGCCGGTTTCTCAAAAGGAGACCCCTGGATCGGCATTCCGGATAATTATAAGGAGATAAATGCCGGATCTGAAGAAAAAGACCCTGATTCCGTGCTGAATTTTTACCGCAGGCTCGTTAGTCTCCGGAAAGAATATACTGTGATATCTGACGGCGGCATACGGTTCCTTGAAAGCGGAAATGAGAAGGTCTTTGCCTTTGAAAGAATGCTTGATGATAAGACGCTTTCTGTTTTCTTAAGCTTCAGCAGCGATAATGAAAAGATTTCCTTAAAGATCCCTGCAGGAGAGATACTTATCGGAAATTACGACACTGTTCCGGAAAAACCGGACTTACTCCGCCCCTTTGAAGCAGTGGCTGTTTACGCCTGAAAAGGGGATTACTCCTTATTCAAGGATAATACGGTTTAATTCAAAAGGTGTGTTCTGATAGACGTAGTAATTCAGCCAATTGGAAAAAAGAGCATTTGACTGTGCCCTCCATCTGACAATGCAGGCGCTGTCAGAATACACCGGATCCCCGGGGCAGAAAATGCGGCTTCCGTCCTTATTCATTAAGAGATAGATCCCTGTCTCGGAGGATTCCGCCAGAACAATAATATCATTTCTTTCCCTAAGCTCATCACCGTATATTATACAGCTCCCGGAAAAAGGCGCCGGGAATTCATCATCAAAGCCCCGTATCAGAGGGATCCTTTCAGCAGTAAGTCTCTGGGTGAATATCTGCGGCTCTTTGTCTGTCAGCTCTGTATTTACGGTACCGTAATAATAATTCAGAGCCTCCTTTGCCCCGTATGAGAGATAAAATGCAGAGGTTACATGAGAATCTGCCCAGTCAAATAAAGAATGTATCTCTTTACGGAAATCCTCGCTTTCATATTCTCTTATTTTCCGATTTGAACCTGTTACGATAAGTCCGTCAAAGCATCTTTTTCTGACAGCGGAAAAATCTTCCCTGAAGTATCCAAGCTCCCCTCCCTTTGATGTTATATCCCGGAGACACTCAGGTACCATCAAAGTGAGATTGACCTGTAATAGCGTATTTGACAGGGACTTAATGAGCCTTATCCAGGTTTTATCATCCGAAGGCGTGAGGTTCAGGACAGCAATATCAACGGGACGGATATCCTGACGCTCTGCTTTTTTCTCTTCCATCACAAAAACATCTTCTTTTTCCAGAAGATGTTTGATATCACTTTCCTTTTGCAGCTTTATCGGCATTCGGCATCCTCCTTCAGATATAGTACTCTATCCTTCCGCTTCCCCCGTTCCAGGGCTTTCCCTGAACGATATGATTGACAAAATATTCAAAGATACGAAGTCCGTCCTCCGTGTCATCTCTTGCATTATTTAGGCACATCCTCTCAGGATGCCACTGCACACCGAATATCGGAAGCTCCGTATGATACACGGCTTCGATCAGTCCGTCATCACTGTATTCGGCCACCTCAAGCTTTTCCCCGATCCTGTGAACAGCCTGGTGATGTGCGCTGTTTGTAACTATCCTCTCCTTCCCGTAGACTTCGAAAAGAAAGCTATCATGAACCACCCTGCCGCCATGAACCCTGTCAGACTTGTCCTTGCAGTAATCATGTATCCCGCAGTGATCCACGTTCTGGATAAGACTCCCTCCGAAAAACACGTTTATAAGCTGATGCCCCCTGCAAATCCCGAAAACCGGAATCTCATATTTAACAGCCTCCGAAATAACCGCAAGCTCGAACCAGTCAAGTCTTTTATCAAGCTGACGTGAAGCCGTATTCCCTTCATGGTAAAGAGCAGGATTTACATCCGTTCCCCCGGGCAGTACGATCCCGTCAAGATCCCCCACACTGTCCGTTCCTCCGTACAGATCCAGCGGCATTGTCTGTACACCGCAGGCTTCAACGGCATTATAATAATTGTAATTCCTGGACATCTCCCGGAATCCCACGATCCCTATGGTCTTCATATGCTTTTTCACTTCCCATTAAATCATAAATCCCGGACATACTGCTCCCGGGTCCCTTTGTCATCCTGAGCGAAGCTCCTTTGTCATCCTACGCGAAGCGAAGGATCTTATGATTCGGACGCCAAAAGTCACATTTTGATTAAATACGGATTGTTCCGTGCTACGCGGTCTCCGCTTCGCTACGGTCGGCGCAAAACCGATGTCCACTGGACATCGTGCGTGCAAATGTCAAGCAAAATTTTACATGGTTAGGTAAAAACTTTTTTACATGGTAC
>CAMVGV010000075.1 GCA_947167135.1 uncultured Lachnospiraceae bacterium | reverse complement strand
AATACAAAGTGTGGCTATAGCGGAGAAGAAAAAGAGGGATGCGTAATGACTAGAAATACCACCTTCATTTGTAACTTGCGCTCAACTGTGATATTCTGAAAGAAATATTCACCTTGGAAAGGCGGTAAGATATGGATTCCGAAAAAAAAGAAAAAACCGTAGAGGAAATAAGAAAGATACTGGATATGCAGGAGGAGATCCTGCAGTTCAGCCACTTTTCAAATGAAGATGCCATTGCTCTCGGGAATTTCATGCTGCATGAGGCAGTGAAGAAGGAGCTTGATATCTCCATAAGCATCAGAAGGACCAACGGCCTTATCTGCTACCAGGCGATGAGGGACGGCACAAACCTTGACAATGTCTCCTGGATGAACCGAAAATTCAATACGGTCTTAAGAACCGAAGTAAGCTCCTTATCCTGGTTTATGCGCTTAAAGCAGAACGATCAGACCATGGCGGATAAGTTTATGGATGAGAATATCTATGCCTGCTGCGGCGGAGGCTTCCCTATCCGCGTGGAGGATGCCGGTGTTGTGGGGATCATCATAGTTTCCGGCTTAAACCATGTCCAGGACCATGATTTCATCATAAAATCCTTAAGCAAATACCTTCATATGGACGAGGTACCACGTATCAGCAAGTCTGATCTTAACTGACTAAAGAACCAAAGGTCCGCCTGCTTTAGGTCTCGGGCGGTATCAGTAAGACTTTACCTCTCTCCAGAGGTCATTTAAATGGCGGTCGGCCTTTTCCCCGAGATATATATAGGTTTCAAGCTCATAGTCTGAAAGCACGGGATAGGCTATTGGAGAATTCCTGATGTCCTCATCCTCAATAAGCTCCCTTCCCGGGACATTGGGGGTTGAGTAGGTTATATAGTCAAAATTCATATACGCGATATCCGGACGGCAGAGGAAATCAATGAATTTCTCCGCATTTTTCTTGTGCCTCGCATTCTTCGGGATAACCCAGGAATCTATCCATACGTTTGTACCCTCCTTTGGTATTACGTATTCGAGATCCGGGTTCTCTCTCTGTGTATAGATCGCTTCACCGGAGTAGATCACTCCGAGAGCCGCTTCATTTCCTATCATCTTGTCCCTGACCTGATCCACCACGTAGGCCTGGACTATAGGCTTCTGAGCCATAAGCAGCTCCTTGGCTTCCTGCAGCTCATCCTCATCCGTGGTGTTCATGGAATATCCGAGAAGCCTCTCGGCAACCATAAAGGCATCCCTTACGGAATCCTGCATTAGTATCTCGTCCTTATATTTTTCATCCCAGAGTATCTTCCAGGAATCCACCTTCTCATGTACCATGGACTTATTGTAGAGAATACCCACGGTTCCCCATACATAGGGTACCGAGTACCTGTTTCCCGGATCGAATTCCTCCGAATTCTTCCAGTAATCCTCTCCTATATTCTTTAAATTGGGAATATTATCCATATCGATCTCCTGCAGGAGACCGTTCTCCCTCATCTTGCTTATCATATAGTCGGAGGGGCAGACCAGATCATAGACTACGGCACCGGCCTCTATCCTCGGATACATGATCTCATTGGTCTCATATTCATCATATATGACCTCTATCCCCGTTTCCTCTTCAAACATGGTCAGAACCTCCGGGTCGATGTATTCTCCCCAGTTATACACATAGAGAGTATCCTCCCCCGAAGCCGTCCCGTCCGGATGTCCGCAGGAAATCATCATAAAAGACAGGGACAATATCATTAAAACGGAAATCAGCTTTTTTATCATAGCCGTCCTCCCCGTCCCGAAGAGCTCACGATAACCTCCCTCTTTGTCATGACCTTTATCTGTCCCGTTGGCTGTTTACCCCAGGGCTTATAATTTACAAAGAAAAGAAGTACAAGGACCGTAAGGAACATGATGGTTGAAAGAGCGTAGACCTCCGGATTTATCCCCTTCTTCACCTCCGAATAGATCTTTGTGGAAAGGGTGTCAAAGCCCGGTCCCTGCGTGAAGTGGGTAATTATAAAGTCGTCAAGGGACATGGTAAAGCTCATAAGAAAGCCTGAAAGTACCGCACTCATAAGGTCCGGCAGCACCACACGGAAAAAGGCATACACAGGCTCTGCTCCGAGGTCAAGTGCCGCTTCATAGGTACTCCGGTTCAGCTCCCTGTACCTCGGCATCACGGATAGTATCACGTAGGGAATATTGAAGGTTATATGTGAAAGGAGCACCGTTGAAAAGCCCATGGATACACGGGACGCGATAAAGAGCAGCATAAGGCTCACTCCCGTAACTATATCCGCATTAAGCATGGGTATATTTGTTATACCCATAATAAAGCTTCTCTCCCTTTTCTTCATAAACTGCATCCCTGTACAGGCCGCGGTTCCGAGGATTGTTGCGATAAGAGCCGAAAGAAAGGCAAGGATAATAGTGGTACGAAAGGCCGCCATAATCTCTTCATTTTCAAATAAACCCGTATACCACTCAAGGGTAAAGCCGCCCCAGTGTGATCTTGATTTACTCTGATTAAAGGAAAGGATCATAAGTGTGGCTATCGGCGCATAGAGAAAGATAAGCACAAGGGTGAGATACATTTTACCGAAAAAGCTTTTCATTATGAAATGTCCTCCCTGTCATATTTGGCTGTGATTATCATTGAGAATACTATAAATATCATAAGGATCGCCGATAACCCCGCACCCGCATTCCAGTCGGAATCCTGGGTAAAGAGCTGCTCGATGACATTACCTATCAGCAGTATCTTTCCGCCACCAAGTATATCCGATATCACGAAGGTTGTAAGGCTTGGAACGAAAACCATCGTGATCCCGGATATCACTCCCGGAAGGCTTAAGGGCCATATTATTCCCTTAAGGATCTGGAAATAGTCCGCCCCCAGATCCCGTCCCGCATTGATTAGATCCTTATCTATCCTCGATACGGAATTGTAGATCGGAAGCACCATAAACGGCAGGAAATCATATACCATTCCGAGAAGTATTGCCGGCGGCTTATTTATGATATAAAGCGGCGGGAGATGCAGAAAAAGAAGTATTCCGTTGATCACTCCTTTACGCTCCAGGATATTCTGCCAGGCAAAGGTTCTGAGGAGCGAATTCATCCACATAGGCAGGATAAAAATGAGCGACAGAAAGGCAGAGCTGCTGCTTGTAACTGTTGTAAGTATCAGACATAGCGGATAGGCTAAAAGCAGGCAGATAAAGGTGGAAGCAATGGAAAACAGTATTGAGAGCATCAGCGCCCTGATATTCACATAGCTTATTATCGCCGACACATTGCCGATAGTGAATGTCCCCGAAGCATCCGTGAAGGCAAAGTAAAGGATATAAATAAGGGGTATCAGAATAAAGCCTATACTCCATACAAGATAGGGTGCTGCAAGAAAGCTGTTCCGGCGCTCATTCATTTATTTCCACGGCTTTCTCATCCTCGGATTCCGGCTTATTCATGATCTGGATATCGAAGGGGTGAACGCTTATTCCCACCTTTGAATCCACAGGATAATAGTCGGTGGAATGAACAATGAATTCAAATCCGCGGGACATTACGCACATTTCATAATGTACGCCCTTAAAGATGGTATCCGTGACCACTCCGTCAATGATACCCTCGCCTTCTCCCAGAAGATCTATGTCCTCAGGCCTTATCACCACGTCAACCGGATTGTTTTCTCCGAAGCCTTTGTCCACACAGTCAAATTTTGCCCCGAGTATCTCCACCAGCTCATCCCTTATCATTATCCCGGGAAGGATATTCGAATCGCCGATGAAATCTGCAACAAAGGCGTTTTCAGGCTCATTATAGATGTCAACGGGAGAACCGATCTGCTGGATATACCCCTGGTTCATGACCACTATGGTATCGGACATGGTGAGAGCCTCCTCCTGATCGTGGGTCACATAGATAAAGGTTATCCCCAGTTCGTTTTTTAAGCTGATGAGCTCATACTGCATATCCTGCCTGAGCTTAAGGTCAAGGGCACCAAGCGGCTCGTCAAGGAGAAGCACCTTCGGCTCGTTCACTATGGCTCTGGCAATAGCGATACGCTGCTGCTGTCCGCCAGACAGGGAATCCGGCATCCTGTCCTCAAAGCCGTCAAGGTTAACAAGCTTAAGGGCATATTTGATCTTGTCCTTAATGTAGGAAGCCGATTTTTTTCTGATTTTCAGACCGAAGGCTATATTCTCCGCAATAGTCATATGGGGAAACAGCGCATACTTCTGGAAAACCGTATTCACCTCTCTTTTATTCGGGGGAAGGGATGAGATATCCCGGTTCTCAAACATTACCCGCCCGCTGTCGGGAGTCTCGAAGCCGCCGATAATCCTTAGGGTCGTGGTCTTTCCGCAGCCCGAGGGTCCGAGAAGGGTCAGGAACTCATTTTCCCTGACGTAGAGGCAGAGGTCGTCAAGAACCACATTTCCTCCGTATGACTTTGTAATGTGCTGAAGATCTATAAGCTTATTTGCCAAGTGTGTGTTCTCCGTTATAATTCAGGCGTATCTGTTCAGAGCCCTTCGGATTCTGAATAGTTTTTAATCAGGTTTCATCCAGTCTGTAAAGTATCAGGCAGTTTCCCGCCTCATAATGCATTTCGGGGCCGTTCATTATCATGGTCTTCTTTTCCATATCCAGGGTAAAGAAGGTTATTGTATTTGACTCATTGTTTATGGAGATCAGGTATTTATTGTCGTCACTGGTTGTAATATCCTTCGGGAAATAACCCGATACCGGAAGGACAAATAACTGGGTAAGGAGACCCGTCTTCTCATCCCGCTTAAATACCGCAACCGACTCGTCTCCGGCGTTGCTGCAGACTAAGTACTTTCCGTCCGCCGTAAGCTGTATGGCGTATGCCGCACTGATGCCGTTATAGGATTCTTCCAGAGTGGATACGGTCTGTATCTTTTCAAATACCGGCTGATCGTCCTTATCCTCATAGGTGTACACATCCACATAGCTCTTTAATTCATGGATTATATAGGCAAATTTCCCGTCCAGTGAAAACTTAATGTGGTGCGGTGCCGACTCAATGTCAGATCTCAGAACATCCACCATGGTCAGCTTTCCTGTCTTGTGGTCCAGGCGGTAGATCTTTGTCTGATCCATTCCCACATCCGTGGCACAGAGGTATTTATTGTCCCTTGTCATCTTTGCGCAGTCCACATGGGGTCTGAAATTCCGCTCAGCTATGGTGCCTATTCCCTTCTGGTATATCTCGTCACAGATCCTGTTAACGCTTCCGTCGGGATTGATGGAAAGAACGGTTACCTTCCCGTCATGATAGCCCGCCACAAATACGTATTTATCCTCATAATCGGTGGAGAGATAGCAGCCCCTCATGCCGTTGATATCCGTCATATTAAGGAAGGTCAGGTCTCCGTTTTTCTCAATGACAAAGGCCGCAACCCCGTCGTCGGTTATGGAGTATAGGAACTTCCCGTTATGGGATATTGCGATATACGAAGCGTTGGTGATCTTTATTTTTGAACGCTCCTTCATCCTGCCGGTATCGGGATCAAAATCAAAAATGGTTATCCCCTGATCGTGGCTCCTGGTATATCCTGCACAATAGCACACATATTTTCCTTTAGTATCTGATTTTCCGTTTGTCTTCCTGCTTCTGACAGCCATTTGATTCCGCCTTTCCTGATCTTTGCAGATTTTTATTCTCCCGAGTGTTCTTTGTCCACCGGACGTTTTTCAATCCTGAGTGCTTTTTGTCATCCTGAGCGCTTTTTGTCATCCTGAGCGCTTTTTGTCATCCTGAGCGAAGCGAAGGATCTTTCTTTCTCGAAGCGAAGGATCTTTCTTTTCTAAACCTCAACAGATTGTATCAGAAACTCCCTGCCGCTCCCCTTAATAAGCCTTCCCGTCTCTCCGCATTCAGGGCAGTCAAAGCTCTTCTCATGCGGAAACTCCCTTCCGCAGGAAGGGCATTTCAGTGTCGCGCTTATATGCGTAAACTTAAGTACCGCTCCCTCTGAGCTGTGACCCTTTGAGAGAAGATCAAAGTACATCTGCACACATTCCCCGATAATGCCGGAGAGCTCACCGATCACAAGATTAATCTCCTTTATCCTCTTTATTCCCTTTTCCTCACTCTCCTTATCGAGAGTTTTTATCATATCCTGAACTACCGGAAGCTCATGCATTTGCTGCACCGCCGGAATTATTTCCGTATCTTTCAGCCTGTTCCTCAATAAGGGCCCTGTCATCAAAGTAGTTTATCTTCATGGCATCCTTAACCTCATGGAGAGTCGAAGCCGCCACCTCCCTTGAAACCTCCGTTCCCTTTTTAAGTATCTCATAGATATAGGGAATATCCTTTTCAAATTCGTGCCGTCTTTCCCTTATGGGCTTCAGGGTTTCCTGCAGCACGTTATTAAGGAATTTCTTTACCTTGACGTCACCCAGACCGCCCCTCCGGTAGTGATCCTTCATTTCATCAAGGTTTTTGTAATCCGGACAGTACTCTTCAAAGAAATCATCATTTGAAAAGGCATCAAGATACTGAAATACCGTGTTTCCCTCCACCTTTCCGGGATCCTCCACCTTTAAGTGTCCCGGATCAGTAAACATACTCATAACCTTTTTCTTTATCTCGTCACTGTCGGATGCAAGGTAGATACAGTTACCGAGAGACTTGCTCATCTTTGCGCCGCCGTCTGTCCCGGGAAGTCTAAGACACGATTCATCCTCCGGCAGCATGATCTCAGGCTCCACAAGGGTTTCCCCGTAAACCGAGTTAAATTTCCTTACGATCTCCCTCGTCTGCTCTATCATAGGCTCCTGATCCTCTCCCACCGGAACCGTGGTGGCCTTGAAAGCGGTAATGTCGCTGGCCTGGCTTATCGGATAGGTAAAGAAGCCAACTGGAATACCGACTTCAAAATTCCTTAGCTGTATCTCTGCCTTGACGGTGGGATTTCTCTGAACCCTCGCCACCGTTACGAGATTCATATAATAAAATGTGAGCTCCGTAAGCTCCGGTATCTGTGACTGGATAAGTATATTGGTCTTCTCCGGATCGATCCCGCAGGCAAGATAGTCGAGAGCCACCTCAACTATATTCTGCCTCACCTTTTCCGGCTCATGAGCATTGTCAGTCAGTGCCTGGGCATCCGCTATCATTACGAATATATTTTTGTATTCACCGGAGTTCTGAAGCTCCACCCTCCTTCGAAGGGAACCCACATAATGCCCTATATGCAGTCTCCCTGTGGGTCTGTCCCCGGTAAGTATCACTTTCTCACTCAATTCTATACTCTCCTTTATTAAAACTGTTTTTCATGTCATTCTGAGGGCGTAGCCCGAAGAATCTTTTAAAGATCCTTCGCTAACGCTCAGGATGTCTTCTCAGTACTCTCCCCCCGGCAGCAGTCTCTCCCTTATGAAACGGAAGGTCTTCTCCTCGCCGTAAACCGAAAGCATCTTAAGAAGCGCATATAGAAGCCTCTTTGTCTCTTCGTTCATGGGGATAAGCTTATAGCTTCTCAGGAAATATTTCAACGGATAATCATCCCTGTAATCCTTTTTATTATAGATCTTCGATGCCGCTATTCTGTCCATCATCATCTCTATAACGTACTTTAAGGGCATCTTTACCGGTATGGTAAGTTCGCTTTTTTCCTTAACGTCCCTTACGGAATTATAATCCACCCAGTATTCGTAGTGATGCTTATTCCTTCCCTTATGATGAAGCCATGAGGATGAATAGCCCTTTTCTTCGCGCTCGGCATTATTCGGGCTCCTGTCTCCCTGGTAATACCTTGCTCCCACCAGAAATTCCGTCGGGCTGTACTTTGACAGGTCGTGGAGTACCCCCTGGAGGTACAGTCCTGTCTTAAAGCAGCCCTTCATAACCTCCAGCTTATGCTCACTAATTGTAAGAAAATGCCTAAGCACATTTTCGGCCTTTATTCCCGCAGACATAATATGATTCCCGTAAAAAAACTATCCTGAGCTTCGTTTGTCATACTGAGCTTCGTTTGTCATCCTGAGCGAAGCGAAGGATCTTACTCCTCAACCCCCCGCATATTTCCTCACCAGAAATATTATCAAAAGGTGGCAGGGGTAGAATACATAGAAGAAATACTTCCATGACGGCCCTCTTTTCCCATTGTAAAAAGAAAGCGGTATAATGGCAAGACTGCCCGCAGCCTGTAACTTTGCCGTAAAAAGCCTGATATTCGCCGCGATAATATTAAGATCCCGTAAAAACGGAAGATCCCTGAAATAATCAAAGACAAATATCATGTATATCCCCGGATATCTGTAACTGAAATGGCAGTATTCTCCAATCCACATAAACGATACAAGGATAAAAGCCTTCAGGATGACGCTGTTTGTCCAATCCATGAAGCAAAGCATAAGGAGACCTGAAAACAACGTGAAAAACACATTCTGGGATCCCCAGTAGAAAAGGCTGTCCTTACCCAGCATATCATATGGTATCTCCGAAATAAGGGCAAAGAAAAGCAGGCGTAAGAGATACTTTTTCACATCCCTTGTGTGATGATAGCCCTCAGTAAGAAGAAAGCAGTAAATGGGAAAAGCAAGCCTCCCCACATACCTCATCCATTCTGCCTCCGGAAAAAGATACGCACCTGCGTGGTCTATCACCATTGATATGCAGGCTATGATCTTCAGGGAAAATGCCGACACCTCACTCTGCCCTCAGGATGACCACAGATCTGGGAGGAACATTGATAAACCCCGATTCTGTCACAGGCTCCTTTTTCTCTGCATTTGTATTTATGATGCACTTCCACTTCCCGTTTTTTTCAAGCTTTGGCAGGGCAAGCCTCTGTTCCTGCCAATGCATATTAAAAGCAAGATAGTAAAGCTCCTTATCCGAATACAGGACTCCCACATGCCTGAAATAGTCGTAAAACTCCGCCTGCCAGGCCATCTCACCATGGAAGGAGGTCTCGGGATAGCGGCCTTTCTTTTTTTCCACACTGTGTCTGAAAACAGGGTTTTGCAGTCTCAGCTCCGTAAGCTCCCTCACAAATTCAAAGATCTCCCTGTTATTTAAAAGATCGTCCCAGTTAAGCCAGGTCACGGAATTATCAAGACAGTAGGGGTTATTGTTTCCCTTCTGGGAATTCCTGAATTCATCTCCCATAAATATCCTGGGAGTCCCCCGTGACAAAAGGAGGTAGATGAAGGCATTCTTTATCTGCCTTTTCCTCAAAGCCTCCACTGCCTTTCTGCGGCTCTTTCCCTCCACACCGCAGTTCCAGGAATAATTGAAATCCGTGCCGTCGGTATTGTTTTCACCGTTTTCTTCATTATGCTTCCTGTCGAAGCTTACCATGTCATTCATAGTCAGGGTATTGAAGGAAGCCATATAATTTACCGAGGCGCATTCTCCTTCCGAAAGAAGATGGTTCGCAAATCTGGAAAGCATATCGGCGTCACTTTTCAGAAATCTCCTGTTGTCATAGAGAAAATCATTGTTTAATACCGCTATTCTCTTTTTCCTGTCATCCCCGGCAAACTTCAGGGAAGCGCTGTCAGGATGATTCTCAAAAATAAACTTGCTCTTCTTTAGATACGGATCTCTCAAAATGTCGGAAACGGGAATATCCGAGCCGAAAAGCGCAAAGCCGTCAACACCGTAATCCACCACCCAGTACCGCAGGACATCCACTATATATCTGGAGGTTAAGGAGGGCTCGAAATAAAAATCGGCGATAAGCTCCATATCCGCCTTATGAAGGGCAGATACCATATTCTTAAAGGATGCGATCCCGTCTCCCGAAGCGGAATAGCTGTTCTTCGGAACAAAGTAATTACCTGAGGTATAGCCCCAGTAATTAAGCCTGCCCTTTGACCTTTTCCTTATGGGTGCTTCCTTTTTCGCCTCATCCTGGCTCTCGGGATACCTGTCATCTATTATCTCATTAAAGTCATACGCAGGCATCAGCTCCAGTGTATTGACCTTAAGCTTCTTGAAATACGGTATCTTTTCGACAATGCCTTCGAAGGTACCGTGATTCTCAGTCCCGGAATTCCTGTTTTTTGTAAATCCCCTGACATGAAGATAATAAAGAACAATATCCTGAAATCCACGGACTGTCGGAGCCGGAACCACTTCGGTTGCCGGAGGCGTATCAAATCTTCCGAAAGGCTTGAATGCTCCCCACTTTTCATCTCCGGAAACATGGCAGCAATAGGGATCCATAAAGGTTTCAGCGCCGCTTCGAAGCCTGTATCCGCTCTCCTTTGTGTTAAGGCCGTAAAGAGTCATGTTAGAGACCGTCCCGACACTGTTTTTGTCATCAAAGGGAATTTCTTTCTTTACAGAGCCCTTCAGGTCAAGAAGTTGAAGATATAAGGGCTTTGTCCCGGGATTCTCAACAGAGACAAGGGTTATCTCCTCCGGAACCTGATTTAAGTTTGGATCATTCTTTTTCATAAGAGGGATTGTACCACAAAACACGAAAAAAAAATACCGTCCCATGTAATGGGACGGTACACTTTATCCTGCGTTCTAATGTTCACAGCTCTCCGGGTTCTCCGAACCGGGAACAATAATCTGCTTTATGCAACCTCCTGAACGGTAACCCGGTTATTCACCGCATTTTCGTCAATAGCGGCCTGAGCGGTGGTACTTGCAGCGGCTTCAATATTCTGAGTATTTACTGCTTCCTCCGCATTTTCGGTATTCACGGTAGTCATAACATTTTCAAGTTCCTCTGCTTCCTCCGCAACAAGCGGAGCAGCAGCCCTGGCGTTCAAAGTTTCAGGCGTATTCCTGACCGCAGCCTCAGGCACCTCTATCCTGTTAGTACCTACCGCACTTTCATCCTCTTCCATTTCCTCTATGGAGGAAGTTACATCATAAGGACTCTCCCGGAAGGAATAGGCTACGTTGTAAAGCTCCTTATCTGCTGCCCTTGCTGCCTGAGCATTCTCCTGCTCTGTATCAAGGCGCTGATTCTCGGTCACGGCTCTACGCCTGTCAGCCACCTCGCTTAAAACCTCTTCACGCTCTGCCTTTCTCTCGGCTCTTAATTTATCCGCATTCTTTTCCCTGATGCTTTCGAGACGCTCCTCTGTAGCTCTGACATTGTCATTACCCGTATCGGCGTTCACGGTCTTTCCATCCCGGGAATCTGCAGCACTTCTACGGATCGCAGGCGCTTCATTATTTTCAGGCTTTTCCTGCTCATCCGTATCCCCCGCCCTGTTTGTGCGACGATCCTCCATCTCCGACTTGTATGCCGCAGTGGTTATATTTCCGTCCTCAAACATTTCCTTTAATTCATGGGCTGAATACTGAGTGAGATCAGCGCTGTCAGTGTTCTTCGTATCGGCCTTGGCGGCAGTCTCCTCTTTCCCTGCAGGAGCTGTAGTTTCGATATTCTCTTTCAGAGAATCGACCTCCGCCTGGCGGGCTCTGTTCTCATTGATCTCTTTACTGATGCCAAGCTTCCCGGAGCTCGCGGAAATGGTTTCCGCAATATTTCCCTTGTTTCCGCTGTCCTCTTTCAGAAAATCGATGCTGCTCTTTCCCTTTGCCTCATACATCTTTGAAAGGGAAGAACCCTCGGATGAGATGCTGACAGTATCTCCGTCTCTGGATACTCCTCCGTTTGCCTTCGCATCGATCTTTGAAAGCTTTTCCTGCCTTTCCCTGTCGGAAGGGACATACTTCACTCCGGCCGAATAACCGGAGACCCCGGACGCGCCGACGCTCCTATACAAATCCACAGAATTTACATTCATCGTACCACCTCCTCAGATTGAGGTGCTAATCATACTTACACACATTTAATTTATCAAAATTCGGCGAAATGTAAAGACAATTCCGCAAAAATTCATAAAAAATTAATATTTTGATGATATCAGGTATTTATTCAGGCTCTAAAACACTCGTCGCCAGGTTCGCTTTACAGCAAATTAAAGGCTGTTTTTTTTCAGTTCATCTGTATAATAGACTACACAATGTCATTCTGAGGGCGAAGCCCGAAGAATCTTTCTCTACGGAAG
>CAMVGV010000074.1 GCA_947167135.1 uncultured Lachnospiraceae bacterium | reverse complement strand
ATAAGTCAATATTGAAGCTAACCTGAAGAGCCTACGCTTTGCTTAGAGGCGGGGATTTTTTCCGACTGAGTTAAAATAACGCTGCCAATTTATGATATTCATTCGTATAAATACATAGAGGGCAATTTAACCGCACCCTTGATGATTGGGCGAATAAAAAAGAAGATAGAAGAGTGTATGATTGACAACAGTATATTGATTTTTGGTGAACCCACTGCCGTGAGTGATGAAGGGAGAGCACAAAATGAACTGCAGAATGATTTCTCTGTGTGATGAGGATCTCGAAAAAGTATCAGGGGGGATGAACTATAATAATGATATGAAAAACCTAAAGCACTTTGTAACTCGCACAGTATGCAATGTAATTAATTATAGACTTGAATCCTGTCTGGAAATGCGTTTAACTCCGAAAGGAAGGGTTATTCCCGGTGTATCCTGGGTTAATGGTGAGGCGATCCTGGTGCATAAGGATTATAATGCAGAAGGATGGTTACTTGCCTACAAGGACGGACATTATGGCTTTGTAAGCAGTAATAATGTCCGTTGACGGCAGGATGGAGGATTTATTGGATTAAGGCCTATTGGGCTAAGGTGGACTACGCCTGGAAGCTCTATAAGTTGATCAGCGGCGGCTTGAAGAAGCCGCCGCTGTTTAATATAATGATGCTGGGGTCTACGCCGCTCACATCGGGCGGCAGGATAACAATTGACGGAAAGGAGCGGCATAGACAAGCCATGAAGAAGCCGTTGCCCATAGGGGTGGAGTTTTTTAATAAAATAAGATCCAATGATTATTACTATGTGGATAAGACTCTTTTCATAAAGGAGCTTATAGACAAAAAAGGCGAGGTAAACCTTTTCACCCGCCCCCGGCGCTTCGGAAAGACATTGACTTTGGATATGCTTCGCTGCTATTTTGAGGAGGGAGGCGATCCCTCGCTCTTTGAGGGCTTGAAGATCATGAAGGCGGGAGAGAAATATACTTCCATGATGGGGAAATTTCCGGTGATCTTTTTGACGCTGAAATCCGCCAAAACCGGAGATGAGAAGTCGGCCTTTAAGGCTTTGAGATATGAGATAGCCAGCGAATTTAAGCGTCATGATTTTGTGCTTGAAAGCGGAGCGCTGGATGAAACGGAAAAGGGAAAATTTCTTAGTTATAAAGATTGGAGGCCGGAGCCCGATGAATATAAGGGCAGCTTGAAATTTTTATGCGAGTGTATTAAAAAGGCCACCGGAAAAAATACCATCATTTTGATAGATGAATATGATGTGCCTCTGGAGAGCTCATTTTACGACGGCTACTACGATCATATGGTGAGCTTCATCCGCAGCCTTTTCGAGGGGGCGCTGAAGACCAATACAGCCCTTGAATTTGCTGTCATCACAGGGTGCTTAAGGATCTCAAAGGAATCCATCTTTACCGGGCTTAATAATTTAAGCATCATATCCATCCTGACACCGGATTACGGGGAATATTTCGGCTTTACGGATGAAGAGGTGCGTTCGGTTCTTGAGTATTACGGTCTTTCAGATAAATATGAGGAGGTCAGGAACTGGTATAACGGCTACATCTTCGGGAACAGTAATGTATATAACCCCTGGTCCACCATCATGTATCTAAGGGATCATATAGGAGCCGACCGGGACTATTTTCCCGTATCCTACTGGGCCAACACCAGCTCCAATTCCATTGTCCGTGACCTTATCGAGAGAGCTGACTCCGACACAAAAAGTGAGATAGAGAAGCTCATTGAGGGCGGCAGCATCGAAAAGCCGGTGCATGAGGATATCACCTACGGGGAAATATATGATAAACAGGATAATCTCTGGAATTTCATGTTCTTTACGGGGTATCTGAAGATCACGGCCCGGCGTTTTGAAGCAGATAAGCTCTATGCCACGCTGGTGATACCCAACCGGGAGACCAGATATATTTATTCTGAAAAGATCATAAACTGGTTCGATAAGGAGATCGTAAAGAAAGCCGACAGGAGCGCGTTATTCGAGTCAATGAAAAAGGGCGATGCCGAAGGCTTTGAGAGGGAGATCAACAAGCTCCTGACTCCCTCCATAAGCTACATGGACTCGTATGAAAATTTCTATCACGGCTTTATGGTAGGGATCTTAACCGGCAGCAATGAATTTATCATAAAATCCAACCGGGAGTCCGGAGACGGCAGGAGTGATATCCTGATGAGGACCGGAGACGTGTTTGAAAAGGCCTTCGTGATCGAATTAAAAACGGTGAAACAGGAAGGCAGGAAGCCTGTCACAATGGAGATGATGGACACAGCAGCGGAGGAGGCGATAAAGCAGATCGATGATCTGCACTATGCAGACAGTCTCTTAGAGGAGGGCTACGGAAACATCGGCCGGTACGGGATATCCTTCTTCAAAAAGCACTGCCGGGTGCACTATAAGGACGGATATTAAAAGATCACTTATTTTTGGAGGATAACTTTATGAAGCTCACAGGTGATCTTAAGAAACAGGTAGAAATGGCTGAATCAAAAGACGAAATTTCGTCCATCAAGCTCACCGTTAATGACATAGTCAAGCAGCTCTCAAGGTTCGTATCATTTGAAGATATCTCTGAGGGATTCTTCACGGCAATTGAAGAAGTTAACGCGACCTTTTTGGCCTGAAAAAACTCTAAAAGTCTCGATAACTTCTTCAATTTACGCTAATCGGGCGAATAATCGGGCGAAAAGAGAGAAATACATGTATTCGCATAATATAAATTATACGAACATAAAACCGCATTCGCGGTTGTATGTTCGTATAATTTAACGAGCAAAAATATCGTCAGATGTTTTTGCGAGTCTACTGAAAGTCAAGAACGTAAATTATCACACTGATAGTTACTGAGGGGTTATTTGATTCGTATAATTTTAATGTGAAAGCCTTGAAGGGTTTTTTTTGTTCGTATATTTATAGCAACGAAAAATATACCTGTTTTTCGTTGCGTAACGAGCAAAAAATTGTTATGAGCAGTCTCTACGCATCCACATCCTCAGGGATGCATTTTTCCAGTTCCTCCTTCGGAATGGACAGGAAAATATCCACGAGCTCCTTATCCAGCTGGGTTCCGGCAACTTCTTTCATAATCGCGGCGGCTTCCTCGTAGCTCCGCGGGGGCTTATAGGATCTCCGCATTGTAATGGCCGAATAGGTGTCAGCTATGGCAAGGATCTTTGCAGGATAAGGTATTTCATCCGCTGTCTTCTTATAATAACCGGTACCGTCTATCTTTTCATGATGGTATTCTATCCAGGGCAGAATCTCATTTAAGGAATTTAAGGGTTTCATTATCTGTACCCCGAGCGACGGATGCTTTCTCATTATCTCCCATTCATCCGCTGTTAAAGACGAAGGCTTATTGAGTATTTCCTCCGGTATTCCGAGCTTTCCAACATCATGCATAAGAGCAGCGAATTCAAGGCTTATCTTATTAAGGGATCCTCTTTTTTCAGGGGGAATATAGTCATAGAAAACCATAGCTATATTCTTTACATAGTGGCTGTGTCCCTTCAGATTAGGGTCTCTAGCGTCCACAACTCCGATAAGGGCCTCTGCAATGCTAAGAGCGTTTACCTTAATGGTATTAACAAGTCTGTTCATTGCGGAAAGGACAATGGAAACAAAGACACTTCCGCCAAAGAGAATGCACGCAATGATAATGTCCGGTTTTCCGTAGACAGCTACCAGAATATAGCCTAAAAGGAAGAAAATAAGAAGAAAAAGGGCTATATTTTCCCACATTCTGTCATTGGTCCTGCCTGATGACAGTACATCCGAGGATCCGATGATAAGGCGGTAATAGCGGTAAATATTCGTAACCATAATGATCACCCCGAGGATGATCATAAAGATAATAAGCGCATTCATGATAAAAATCCAAAAGGCTCCTTATCGTGGATAAAATGCATTAGCTGGAAGGCAAAAGGCATCGCAACAAGCTCCTCCTTCAAAATCCTCCTGACCTCATCACGGTCTAAAAGCAGAACCTGTATTTCTTCACTTTCCTCAGCATATTTATTACTGAGTTCACCTTCGGCATAGCCGTAGATTATCCCCACTGACTCGTCAGTAAGACCCACAGTGGTAAAACGGGCTTCGGTAAACATTTTGTCGCATTTGATCGGATGGAAGCTAAGCCCAGTTTCCTCGTGAAGCTCACGGATTGCAGCTTCCTCCATATTTTCGCCCTGTTCCATAAGACCGGCCGGAAGCTCATAGACGAAGTTATCTATGGGGTAGCGGTACTGCCTTATGGCTACGACCTTATCCTTTTTATCCCCGTACAGCGCGTAGATAATGACCCCGTCAGGGTCGTTTCTTCGTGTGGTGATCTTCAGTTTTTCAATGCTGTCAGCCCGGCTTGCCACATTATAATGGGATTCATGACCCTTGGAATTGAAGCCATGGGCATCGTAAAGATTAACGAATTTTGTGTCGGTTAGTTTTTTTATGTCCTTTACGTTTATCATATTATATGCTCCTCTCTTAAAGCTGTTTTTGCTACTTCAAGCCCTCTTTAATGTCAGGTTAATGGTGAAGCTGGTACCCTTGTTTTTCTCACTGTCCACGGAAATACTTCCTTCCATAAGGTCGATTATCCTCTTTGCGATCGGCATGCTGAGTCCCGTAACCTTGTAGCCGTAGTCTCCGGTATATTCTCCCTGATTGAAGGGCTTGAAAATACGCTGACGGAGTCCGGGACTGATTCCGGCGCCGGAATCGCTCATAATGATGCAAATTACGTCCATTCCGTTAAGAACCGCTGTTCTGTTTACCACAAAACCTACAGTACCTCCCCTAGGTGTGTATTTCACCGCATTTGATAGAATGGTAAGTATAACCTGGCTTAATTTCACTTCATCCCCCAGGTAGCCCGTGCTTAAGAGACTGTCATAGCTATTTTCGAAAATAACTCCCTTTTCTTTGCATTTACTGCCGATAATAGTGCATATCTGTTCAAAGAGACGGGAAAATGAGAATTCCTCATTTTGCAATACCATCTGTCCTGTATCGATATTACTGACATCAATAATATCATTCACAATACTGAGGAGGTGATTTGCAGAAACTCTGCATTTGTCAAGATGAATTCTCGCCTCCTCGGGAACCCCGGGTACTGCGGATGCATTTTCTCCCTCCTGCATAATAATATTTAAGGGATTGATGATCTCCCTTCCCATATTTGAAAGGAACTGTATCCTGTCCATATTGGCCTGCTCAGCAACAGACAGAGCCTGTCTTAAAGAAGCATTCTTTTCCAGGTTCATCCGGGTCTCCCTGTCAACATTTGAGAAGCTTAGACCCACGGCATGAACGGTATCATCCCTTCTTTCCTCAGGAGAACGGACTGCGGCAAAATGTATAAGGACATACAGCTCCCTTCCTTCCCGTTCAATTGTATAGAGATAAGACACGATACGTTCATTTTTCAGCCTTTCCCTGATGGCATCCGGCTGTACAAAGGACAGGAACTCCTGTCTGTATTCGTTGGTGACAAAGCTATTGGCATAATCTGTAATGCTCTTAATATATGAACTATGCTCTCCTTCCTTGAAATCGTTGCTGTCTCCGGATTCCTTGTAGCATATGCAGTCATCGCTGTCGAGATCAATATAATAAACGCTCCAATAGCCGCAGCTCAAAGCGGAAATAAGACTGCTGGCCTTTTTATGCCGGTCATTTACAAACTTGTCAAGCCCGTACTTCACATCGGACAATCTGTCACTTAAAACCTTGATATCGTTGGTAAAGGGAAGCTTTCCCGCCGGTGAACCGGGATTAACCTCCGCTGTAAGCTCCTCTATCCTGTCGTAAAGCTCATTCAGGTTCTCATTAATGTTCTGTAAACGTTTTCTTAAGTACGCTGTGGCCAGAACGGCAAAGATAACGCCGAGAAGCAGGGAAACTATACAGCCGAAAATGACCACCTTTACCTCTCCGTAGATACGGGAATCATACCAGTCCGCACTGAAATCCACTGCAACTATGGCCGCCACATTCCCTGCGGAATCAAAAACAGGACTGTAGGCGCTGTAAAAGCGGCCCCATTGATCGGTATAGGGCTCTCTGTCAACAGACGGCACTCCGGCTGCAGCAGTATTAAGAGCATCGGTTGAAACAACGGGTGTACCGTATTCGGCAGGATCATCAATAGTGGGATCAACCAGAAATTCGAAGCTTCCGGGTCTGGTCTCACGGACCGTATAAATATACTCGAGGTCAATATTATTCCGGAAAACGGAAAGAATTTGAAGAACCTCTTTATAATCGGGACTGTCCATATCCGATTCCTGCATCCTGCCGAGCGCATCCCCGTCAAGCATGTCTGCGGCGGTATTTGCAACATTCATCATCCTGCTTTCTATAAGAAGCTTCATGGAATTCTTTGAATGTCTGACCAGTACGATACCGAGTATCAGATTACCAAGTATCAGGAGCGCTGTAATGGCTATAGCCATCAGCAATGAAGAATTAGCCCGGCGTTCTTTCTTTTTCATATTATAGAGCCTCTCTCAATAAATAATCATCATCTTCATCAATGATATCTATCATAACCTTTGCGATCTCGGGATCAAACTGGGTTCCGCTGCATCGAATAAGCTCGGCCCTTACCTCCTCCTGCATCTTCGGGGAGGAGTATGATCTCTTTGAAGTCATGGCGTCATAGCAGTCGGCAACGCATATGATCCTCGCTTCCCTTGGTATGGCATCTCCGGAAAGTCCGTCCGGATAGCCCTTTCCGTCATAGCGCTCATGATGCCATCTGGCTCCGGTGGAAAGCCCCGGGATCTCAGTTATTGTCTTCAGAATGTTCCAACCCACAACAGTGTGTTTTTTTATCTCCGCAAATTCCTCGTCGGAAAGCCTTTCACGCTTATTAATAATGCTCTCCTGCACACCGATCTTTCCCACGTCATGGAGAAGTCCCATGGCATAGATAACGTCCTGATCCTCCAATGATCCGCCGAGACGCTTCATTATCTCCCTGGCATAATCCGCCACCCTTTCCGAATGACCGTTTGTATAGTGATCCTTGGCATCAACAGCCTTGGAAAGCGCCATCATAACCTCCCGGGAAAGCCGCCCTTTAGCTCTCGCAGCCACTTCCCTCTCTTTTGATTTATGGAGCTCGTTCATTGTACGCATTAGCTCCACATAATCCGGTGTTTCCAGGGAAAGGAAGATAACCAGTACCCCAAGGGAGGCTGTAAAGAAGGTTATAAGCACATTGTCAAAGAAAAGCATCTGCAGGAAGAACAGCATACCTATGATGATAATGGAAAGAACCATTGCCACGACCTGGCTTTTTTTGTAATTCCTGCTGTGGGACAGCATGAAAAAGCTTCCGATAAAGAAGAAAAGAATCGGAAACCCGTATGCCACAGGAACAAAGAGAAAATTATGTATGTAACGGCCGGCCTCATCATAAGTAAAAACCCATCCGGTCAAAGGATTTGTAAGAAGCAGGGCTATGTCGGTGAAAAGAAGGAAATAATTGATGAAATCCCTTATCTTACGGTCCTTCTTATCCATATCAATATAGGCATAGACATAGTAGATAAACAGAAAGCCTGAAAATGCGGCAAATAAGGAATCGGTAATATTAAAGAAGTAATGGACGGAATTCGGCACACGGTCACGTGCACTGGTAACAATAGCCGTTGTAACATCGATAATATCCGCGAAAAGTACAATAAAAGCAAGTCTTCTGAAGGCTATATTCACCGGAGACGGATTTGTATAGCGTATCACAAGAAAGGAACAGAGAATAATATCCAGCGGTATGACCGCCACTTCCAGATAAATATTGTAATCCAGCTGCATTTTTCTTTCTAAGATTATACCACGAAAAACGGTATATATACAGCAAACTATCTTAGCCTTATAAGATAAACGCATCAATTTCGTAACAGTTCACCCTGAAAGATTCTTCGCTTCGCTCAGAATGACATTACAGCCTTTTTTGTCATCCTGAGCGCCAGCGAAGGATCTTTCTCGCTTCGCTCAGAATGACATTATGGGGAGATTGATGCGTTTATCCTCCTTACCCTTGACTTAACTGATTCCTGAGTATAAAATATAAACAGGTTGACATAAAATTATTATGTAAACCAAACCCTCTTTTGGACGGATTATTATGTCAGATTACAAAAAAGAAAAAAATTATGAGGTGCGGCAGAAAGCCAATGAAATAATAAAGACCCTTCCGGATTATGTATATGACTATTTTCTTGCGAGGGAGATACGCTTAAGCGCCATGTCCATATACTCCTATGCGAACCAGCTCCACACATTTTTTGAATTTATCCATGACAACAACCCTGCCTTCAGATCAAAGAGCTTAAGGGAGATCAGCCTTGATGATCTGAACTGTCTTAATGACAGGGATATCGTGGAATTTCTCCATTACCTCCGGAATTATCCGCGTCTACAGAAGGACGGGAGCAAAAAGTACGTGGAATGCTCTCCTACCACCATACAGCACTATACCGTGGCGCTGAATACCTTTTTCAAGTATCTTGTTGTGCGGAAAATGGTGGATTCCAACCCTATCGAGCTTATCCAGCGTTCAAAGCTTCCGAAAAAGGAAGTCATATATCTTGACCGTGATTCAAAGCTCTCATTTCTGGATGCTGTGGAAACCGGGGAGGGCTTAAGCAAAAAACAGGCAAAGTACCACGAAAAGAACGGTCCCCGTGACTTTGCCATTGTAAGCATTTTCCTGTCAACGGGTATCCGTGTGTCTGAGCTTGTCGGCATGGATATCAAGGACATTAATTTTAAGAAGCATTCGATAAATGTTTACCGTAAGGGCGGCAATTTTGACGTGGTCTATTTCAGTGACAGTGCGGAATATTACCTGAAGGCCTATCTTGAGATCCGTGAAATGACCTACCATCCTTTGGATACGGAAAATGCGGTATTCTTAAACAGGGACGGGAAAAGGATAAGTGTCAGATCCGTGGAGCTTATGGTAAAAAAATACATCAATGCTTCCGTACCCTCCGAAGGACGGCGGATAACTCCGCATAAGCTCCGCTCCACCTATGCGGAAACCATGCTGAAGGCTACCGGAGGGGATATAGAGAAGGTGCAGAAGCTTCTCGGACACTCTTCCATCACCTCTACGACCCACTATGTGGATTCCACCCAGGAAGAAAAGGAGGCGGTACGGAATCTTTCCGATTTTGACCCCGGTCTGAAGAACTGACAGGGCCTTAACTTTCGATCTATAGAAGTCAGAACCTTATACCGAAGGATCCCAATATCAGAAAAATAAGGAAAAAAACAATGAGTGTAGGCAGCAGACCCTTAAAGAAATTCCGGTAATCCGCCCCGCTCAGGCTCATATGCAAAATGATGCTTACAAAAACATACCAGAACAGTATGTACTGCCATATCTCAGCGGTTTTCGGAAGAACAAGATTCCAAAGCGAAAAAAGGCTTATAACCCCCATGATCACGGGAGCTATGGCGGATAGGGACAGCTGAAGCGCCCTGATAAAAATATTCCCCCTTGGTTCTATCTCCACACTTCCCAGTGTATTACCCTTAGGAAACAGAACGATTTTCTTAACCCTTGCACCCGTTATTAATGCCAGAAGGGCGTGGGACAGCTCATGATGCACCGTTCCCGGGTATGTGAGATAATTTCGCAAAATAAATGCGGGGACACTGCCGATCACACCTGACAGGGCATCGGTGATCACACGGTTTATGAGGCTTATCAGAAATCCCGTTATGAGAACGGTGAGAAACAGTAATATGGTTTCCAGAAGCGCATAAACAGCGGGATTCCCGGGCAGTGACAATCTTTCAATGATCGCGGTTATCATATCTTTTCCTTTGTGCTATAATGTAAAGATTGATGTAACGTAACTATTCAGAACAGTCACTTGCGGAACCGCAAGTGACGTATGAAAACCAAGGCATATGATGTAACTATTATTAACAGGTTTATTGTATTTTACATCAGAAAGACAGCAAAGTTCAATGAAATTCAAACCTGACAAAAAATATATATGGTGGGGAATCACGGCCTTTCTTGTGTCGGTTTGTGTTATCCTTTTTATTTTCGCGGTATTTAATTATCCGGTTTTCGCAAAGGGCTTTTCAAATTTCATTAAGGTTCTTATGCCAGTCATAGACGGCTTTCTTATAGCTTATCTCCTTAATCCCGTGGTGCTTTTTTATGAAGATAAGCTTATTCCCAAGGTATATGGTCTGTTTTCGCATAAGAAGCCTGAGGGTATCCGGACAAAGCGTATTTTCCGCTATGTTTCCATTGCGCTCTCCGTATTATCCGTGATCTTCTTTATAATCCTATTTATCAGCATAATGATCCCGCAGCTTATTGACAGCATCACCAGCATTGCACAGCAGTTTCCTCAGTACGCCAATAATCTGGTGGATTTCATAAACAAGACCTTTGATGATAACCCGCAGGTTCTCGATTATTTTTATACCTATTACGACCGCTTCGAGGAATGGGCGGGAGGCTTTATGAAGAACATCCCCTCCTATGCCAATCAGGTATGGTCCTCGGTATCCCAGGGCATAGCAAAGAGCGTGTCCTTCATATGGAATATCATTCTGGGGCTTGTGCTTTCCGTTTATATCCTTAGCTTCAAGGAAAAATTCGCCGCACAGATGCGAAAGATTACCCTGGCCTATTTGAACAGGAGAAAGGCCAATGATATATTTGAGGGAATAAGGGAGATAAACTTCATCTTCAGAAATTATATCGTGAGCTCTATTGTGGATTCACTGATAATCGGGGTGCTCTGCTTCATACTCTGCCTGATCTTAAGGTTCCCCTACCCTATACTTATCAGCTTTATTGTGGGCGTTACCAACATCATTCCCTTCTTCGGACCCTTTGTAGGCGCCGTACCCGGCGGGATCATAATACTGATGATCGATCCCATAAGGGTGCTTTACTTTATAATCATGATAATCATTCTGCAGCAGACAGACGGCAATGTGATAAAGCCCAGACTTTTCGGAAGCTCAACCGGTATTCCGGCCTTCTGGGTCGTTGTTTCAATCCTCGTCGGCGGAGGGCTTTTCGGGGTTATGGGAATGTACCTTGGAACACCTGTATTTGCGGTGATCTATAATTATATCAGACGCCGGGTAGCCAGAAGGCTTGAAATGAAGGGACTGCCCCCGGAAACGTTGAAGTATGTGCGTCCTGATGAGCTTCCCTACGAGATCCCCAAAAGTGAACGTAAGGACGAGGAAAGCAAGGCCGTCCAGATAATCGGGAAGATAAAGGACAGGATTGAGGACAGGATGGAGAACCTGAGCCAGGATGACGAGAGGAAACAGTGATAAGAAGATGCATCCCACATCTGCGATGTGGGATAAACCCCGCCGGGGCGGCATCCCACATCTGCGATGTGGGATATGCGTCGCTTTGCTCAGGATGACAAACGGGCGCAGCAGTCTGTCATTCTAAGGGAGCAGTAGTCTGTCATTCTGAGGGCGCAGCAGTCTGTCATTCTGAGGGCGCAGCCCGAAGAATCTTACCCCTCATAATCCTTCACATAGTCGGCAATGAACTTAACCGTGCCCTCAACACCGAGAACCGATGAATCTATCATAAGATCGTAGGTTTCGTAGTATCCCCATTTTTTTGAAGAATAATAATCATAATAGCTTTTTCGCTGCTTATTCTTTTTGTTAATAAGCTGCCGCGCTTCATCCTTTGACTTAATGTCCGGAAAACGCTCCATTATGGTTTTTATGCAGGCCTCGGGTCTCGCATAAATAAAGAGATTCAGAACATTGTCAAAGTCCTGGAGGGCATAATCCGCACAGCGTCCGACAATGACACAGGGTCCGTCGGAGGCGATCTTTTTTATGGTGTCAAACTGGGCGATAAAGACCTTATGGCTGACCGGCATATCAATATAGGAAAGGCTGTTGTAGCCAAAGGAATAGGTATCCATTACAAGGTTATAGAGGAAGGAGCTGGTAGGTCTCTCGTCATGGTTAAACAGAACCTCCTCGCATAACCCGCTCTCCTTTGCGGCGCGGCTGACGAGCTCCTTGTCATAGCATTTGATGCCGAAGTGCCTGGCGAGCTTTTCCCCTATTTCCCGTCCTCCCGAACCGAAAGTACGTCCGATCGTAATAACCGTATTCATATTCAATGCTTCCTTTCTGATTTATTTTAACTGGAAAGAACTTTCTCACAGATCATCAAAGATTCTTCCTGTTGCTTCGCAACCCCTCGCCGGGGCGGCATCCCACATCTTC